>CAZEYG010000303.1:0-3451 GCA_964516575.1 uncultured Defluviitaleaceae bacterium | reverse complement strand
TTTCCTTAATGTTAAGGACTGGAATATCCTTAATAACTATTTCTTTGATTAAAGCCGAAAGCTCTGTGTCTGTTCCGGTAAAACCGAATTCAATGTCTTCAACGTTTTCCGTAATGGACGTAACAGAGGGCTTTTCTTTTAAAACGGACAGAAGCAGCTCCATTTGGGACAAGGGCTTAATCTGTATTGTTCTGCCGGAGTTAAGCTCACGCATAATGTCGTTAACGGATCCGCTGGCTACAAGGCTTCCAGATTTTATAATGCCGATAGTTGTACAAAATTCTGCCAGCTCGGAAAGAATGTGTGAGCTGATTATTATAGTTTTGCCTAATGTCTTTAGCTGCCTTAAAACCTCTTTCATCTCAACTCTCGCCCGTGGGTCAAGGCCTGAAGCCGGCTCATCAAGTATCAAAACGTCAGGGTCATGAACAAGACTTCTTGCAAGGCAAAGACGCTGTTTCATACCTCGTGACAAGGAGTCTACATAGCTGGATTTTTTATCCGATAAATCCACAAGCTCTAGAAGATTATCAATAATCGCCGCCCGTTCTTTATAAGGTATATAATAAGTTCCGGCGTAAAAATCCATATATTCATCAACCTTTAAATTATCATAAACACCAAAAAAGTCGGGCATATAACCTATTTTTCCGGTTAGCTTTTTTCTTTCGCTAAGAACGTTTTCTCCGTCGATAAGAACCTCACCGGAGGTAGCTGTCAAAAGCCCTGATATTATTTTAAAGGTCGTTGTTTTGCCGGCGCCGTTTGGGCCGATAAACCCGAATATGTTGCCGTCGTCTATTGTAAGATTCAGGTTTGAAACAGCCTGAAACCTGCCGTAATACTTAAATAAGTTTTTAATCTCCAGCATAATATATTCCTTTCTATTGTTAGTGTGCTTTGAATATCTGATACTTACTCTATTTTGTTCCCTTTACTTTTAATTGCGGAAGCATTGTAAAGTTACTTGGGAATGCATTAAATCTAAGTTTGATTTTATTGTCGGTTCCAAGATAGTTCATAGCGTTTGAGTCATAATCCTTGCTGTTAAGCGTTTCCCAGCTTCCCAGCCTTACGTTATATATTTCAAAGCTGACACCATTTACAGAAATATTGTTAAAGCCGAATGACTCCAGCTTTGCGCCTTCAAAAAGCGTATAGTTTATTTGAATAGAGCCTTCGGTATGAGGATAAACCTGATTACCGTATTGAATATCCAAGCCGATGTTGGATATAAGCTCTGATGGGCTGATTGCTCCGTAAGGCAAATCAAACTCCTTTAGGTTCGACAAATCCACAGGCGCAGAGGTTATTAAAAGGCTTGTGTTAAAAGTATTTGGTTCCTTGCCGTTAACGGTTGCTTTCGAGTCCAGTAGGTTATTAGAGCAGAAAGCGTAAACAGAAACATCTATGCTTTCAGTATTGGAAAGCGTATAGGTATTATAATCCGCACTGCCGTTTGATGAACTAAAGGTTTGCTGGGGCATAACATATGCCATCGGCTTTCCGTAATAGCTGCCTTCAAAGTTTGAGAAACTTTGAAAGATATTTTGTTTTAGCTGGGCGTCACGGCGCTCGTTTGTTGAAAGATTCTTATACGGATCGGTAGGGTCAAACTCTCCGTCTTTTCCAAAAAATAAAGTATTCATACGCATATAAGGGTCATAATACGCTCCGTTATCCATCTCTTCTAACCCGGCGGACTGTCTGACTTTTATTGTCTGGCCGGATTTTAATTCGGGGTACTTGTTAAGTATCGTTCTGTAGCCGACAATTATATCATGCAAGTCATAGGGCGTATTATTTGTAATCGTACCAACAAGCTGTTTGCCCTCGAAATTAAATTTACAATCAAGAGTGCCCTTTAGGTCTACGCTTGTATTGGTAGTGAAGAAGGAGTTATCCCAATAAGCCTTGTCGTAATATGTTAGGGTTGGCTGTTCGGAATATAAAAGCTTCAATACGTTTGTGCTTTTTGAAACCGACGACCTGTAACCGCCATACCAATAGCCATACATATTCGACATGGGTATACCAATAGGTATGTTTTTGTCAAAGCTGATAGCAACCGGGCCTTTGCTTGGCGAGAAAACGCCGGTAGTTGCGCTTAGGGTTCCGACAGTTGAGTCTTTTTCCAGGTTGACTTTTGATACGGAGTTTATAATAGGTTTTTTGTACATGCCGCTAAAGCTTAAAAGATATATTCCGATTGTAGTGGTTATTGCTATAATAGGAAGTATAACAAAGCCCTTTTCCCGAATATCCTTTTTCTTTAATATCAAGTATAAAAATGGACCGATAATTATTGCGTAAATGAACAAAATAATAAATATTATAATTATTGTGCTGTTGTTTAAAGACGGAAGGTTGCCGGCCAAATAGGTATAGTCTTCATACCCATACCTGCCGCCGTACATACCGTTAGCAGCTACCTTAATTAAAGCGGAAAACTCTGATTCCAAAAAATAAGGCTGCTTAGAGTTTAAATCCGGTATAGGCTTTTGACCTAAATCAAAAGCAAGAACTGTTATGTTGCCCAGCTCGTTTTTAACGTTATAGGAAAGGGCTTCTTCACCTTCTTTTAGTGACACCTTTCCGTTTTGAACATTCAGAGAACTTATAGTTAAAGGTGTTTGACCTTGAACAGAAATATTCTTTTCTGATTTTAAACCAGGTATATCGGGTAGTGTAACAACGCCGTTTTCGCTAACGGTTACAATACTTTCGGGAATGCCTTTGAAAACCTTGTTAAAGTTTACTCCGGTTCCGATAACCAAATATCCGCCGCCTCTAACCCATTCGTCTAAGGCCTGAATTTGCTCGTCTGATAGCCTGCTTGTATCAAAGTCGTTGATTATAAGCATATTAAAGCTGTCGAGGGAAGCTTTGGTCGACGGGAACGTTGTTTCATTGAGGTTTATTAGCTTATCCGAAAGGGATTTAATTCCGTCAGGGGAATAGCTGCTAAGAGTAAATTGCCTTATGTATGAAACATCATTGATATTGTCGGTCATAATACCGGCAAGGACAGAGTTAGGGTCTACGGCTGTACATTTCAGCTTTTCGGAAGCTACAACCTTTTCTTTTTCGTCAACTAAAACTACTTCGTAGCTGGGGTTGATTGTTGTAAGAATAGCGTCCATCTCGACCACTTTAGAGCCGCCCTTCGGCAGCTCAACAGGATAGGCAAAAATGTTATATCGAAAAGTATCGGGTTCTTGAGCAACATTGATTTTTATTTGCAGCTCACCTTTAAAGCTGTCACCATTGTTCTCTAAATGAATTTTAAAGGGAGCTGATTTTTCTACTTTATATTTTCCGGAAAACCCCATCTCTCCGGAAATTATAATAGATGCGTTGGAAGAGCTTTCAATGCTTTTTGCAAAAATAGGGCTTACGAAGGGTATGACTACGCTAAGCACCATAACGGTTATTATTATAAACGCTATGA
>CAZEYG010000302.1:0-3455 GCA_964516575.1 uncultured Defluviitaleaceae bacterium | reverse complement strand
ACCTCCATTTTTTTATATTTTTAGGCGGTTGATTTAGAGTTTTCCCCTAACTTAACCCCGGTCATCATAAGGCCGATTTCCTCAACCTTTGCTGTTTTCGGGTCAACCTCACCCATAATAGAGCCTTCATAAATAACCGCAAGGCGGTCGGACAAAGTTCGTACTTCTTCCAAATCAGTTGAGATAAGTAAAATAGCTACGCCCTTTTTTCGTTCTTCCATTATTTTGTTGTAAACAAAACGGCAGGCGCCTATGTCAAGACCCCATGTAGGCTGAACAATAAGAAGTATTTTGGGGCTTCGCTCAATTTCTCTTGCAAGGACTACCTTTTGCTGATTACCGCCGGACAGGTTTTTGATAAAAACATCTGTGCTGGGCGCTTTGACGGCGTATTTATTAACAAGGCCGGTTGCATATTCCTTTATAGCCTTAAAGTTAAGCATAAACCCGTTCGCAAAAGGCTTTTTAAAATACTTAGTCATAATGGCGTTTTCAAATATTTTAAACTCCATGGCAAGGCCAACGTTCCGTCTATCAGCCGGGACGTAAGAAAAATTCAAGAGGCTTCGTGTTCTTACGTTATATCTTGTAACGTCTTCACCACAAAATACAATTTTGCCGTTATCCGCCTTTTGCAGACCACAAATAACCTCGGCTAATTCGTCCTGACCGTTTCCGTCGATACCGGCTATGCCTAATATTTCGCCGCCTCTTACACTAAGGCTAATGTTTTTCAGGCTGTTATGTTTGCTTTTGCCTGATAAACTTATGTTGTCGATTTCTAAAAGCACGGATTCAGGCGTGTTTTTCTCAAGCTCAATAGCAAGGGAAACTTCTCTGCCAACCATCAGAGCGGACATTATTTCCGGCGAGCATTCCGAAATAGGTAAGGTTTTTATGAGCTTACCGTCTCTAAGGACGGAAACCCTGTCGCTTATGGACATTACTTCCTTTAACTTGTGGGAAATAAATATAATTGTGCAGCCTTTTGCAGTCAGTTGCCTAAGCATAACAAAAAGCTCTTCGCTTTCAGCCGGGGTGAGAACGGATGTAGGCTCATCCAAAATAAGCAGCTTTGAGCCGCGGTATAAAGCCTTTAAAATCTCAACCTTTTGCTGAATTCCTACGGAGAGCGCCTCAACTGGGCTGTTTAAGTCAATCTCGACCTGAAACTGCTCTTGCAGCTTTTTAATCTTTTCCTTAACAATATTTACGTCAAGAATAGGTGATTTTGCCGTTTTCTGCCCCAGTGCTATGTTTTCCCAAACCGTAAAGTTGGGTATTAGCATAAAATGCTGGTGAATCATTCCTATCCCTAAGCGGATAGCATCATTGGGCATGGAAATATCAACTTTTTTGCCTTCAAAGAAAATCTCACCTTCGTCGGCCTTATACAAACCGTATAAAACGTTCATAAGGGTTGATTTTCCCGCACCATTTTCCCCAAGAAGCGTATGTATTTCGCCTTTTTCAATAGCCAGCGTAACCTTGTCGTTAGCCACAACACCGGGGAAAAATTTGCTAACATTATTGAACCTTAAAATCTCTTCCATATAATGCTACCTTTCAATTATTTATGAGAGAAAAATGCGGCAACCTGCTCGTCTCTGTCGGCCTGGTCTTTAAACCCTGCAAGCTGGACGGGAAGCAGGTCTTCTTTTGTAAGCCCTTGTTTTATAAGTTTTGCAGTAATAACCGCTCTGCGTACGGCAACGGCTATTGTTTTAAGCCCAATGTCGTCCTCTAAAACGTCGTCGCCCATGCGGCCATGTGACCATAATGAGCCGCCGTTGTAAGTATAAACGCCGCCGCCGGCTATACACATGCCTTGGCTTAGAAAGAAACGGTTTAGAACGTCAAGGGTTGTTTCCTCGCCTCCGTTTCTTGTTCCGCCGATAGCTATGCCGCAGCCAACCTTAGAAGCCCAGCCGCCTAAAGACGTCAGCTTACCAAGAGGCCTTAACCGGTTCATAAACAAATGCATTATTGCAGTCGGCGCCATTTGATAAACGGGTGTCGCCAAAACCAAAACGTCTGCCTTTCGCACAAGCTCATAAAGCTCGGTCATGCCGTCGTCATAAACAGGGCAGTGAAACGTTCCGGGAGTTATACAGCGGTTACAGTGTAGACAATAATTTATTTTATGATGCCTTAACTCCTTGTAGACTGTTTGAACGCCGTCTATTTCACCGGCGTAACTTAAAGCCTTTTGGAGCACGTGAGCAGTAGCGCCCTTTCGTGGGCTGCTATGAATCCCGAGAACATTAACCTCCAAAAAAAACACCTCACTTAAATAAGCCCTAAGCCGCTTTGTCAAAGACGATTGGCATTTGATAAAGCGGCTTATTAAAAACAAATCTTAGCTTAAAACCGTCATAACTTAATCTGTCATAGAGTATAAACCTATTGGAACAATGATTTTTTAAGCAGATCTTCTCTCATTTCTCCGGCGGCAAAGGTATTACCGGTAGCGATATTTGTAATTTCGTACATTGCTACCGTATGTATGTCTTTGTCAACTACATAGAAGTCACGTTTGCCTTCCTCGAAAATGTCAATAAATTCTTCGCCGAAACGTCTTGAAGCGTTAAACGGAAGCTGGTTAATAACCTCTTCAACCTCAGCGTCAGTACTATCAACCAAATATCTAACCTTAACGCCATAAAGAAGAGATGAATTAACTCTATCCATAGCTCTAAGTTCGTCTTTAATAGGTGGAGCAATCGGGCAAGTACCCATGCCGCTTATGACCTTGTTGATGTCGAAGCCTTTTCTGTATATGCGCCATATGGAAGCCTCAACTGTGCGGGAGCATACTTGGATTGAGCCTGCAAGGCTGCCTGTACGAGCCGCTAATATGTATACATTTTCTGGGCTAAGTTTACAAGCCTCCGCAACTGTTTCAGCCATTTCTTCATTTGGCAGTTCCACTGTTTGAGCGGCAAAAACTGTCTCGTGATGAATGTCTTGATAAGACCATGCCTGGGAGAAAATGTCGTTTTTAGCGATTGCTCTTGATGGGCCGGAGCCTATCGGGACAATCCAGCCGTCAATGTTTTTTCCAGGAAGTTTCCAGCCTGAGAATTGAGAGGAAAGACAAGCGGTTTGCGGCCTGTCGATATAAACGTCGATAGAAGGCAAATCAATGGAGCCTAGCTTGAAGTTACCAAAATCAACATGACCCATTCCGCCGATTGTTGCTTCAACAAACAACTTGCCTGCCTGATAACCGCCGGGCATTTCAACGCCCATGTCGACAACAGTTGCCCCGTTTTTAAGCTGATGAACCTTACAGTTAAGTACCTCCGCATATGGAAGAATTTGCTCTTTAACGATTTTTACTGCATACTGATTAATACTAAACATCAAATCACTCCTTTTATTATGCTGATTTCATATTAACTATTCATAACAAACTAAAAATATATGCATGTAACACAAAGGTAAAGTCTCTA
>CAZEYG010000301.1:0-3468 GCA_964516575.1 uncultured Defluviitaleaceae bacterium | reverse complement strand
CCCATTTCCTTTAATTGCATAGCTGCTGTATGTTCCAGCCTCTATCATTACAATGTTTTCCATATTTATCATTTTTACAGGAGTTTGTTTATTTTGATTTGTGCCGTCACAGAGCTGACCATACGCGTTATAACCCCAATTCCAAACTGTGCCGTCGGATTTTAATGCCATACCGTGATAACCTCCGGCCGATATGGCATTAACAGAATTAAGTGAGGTAATTTGTGTGGGTGTCGTTTTATAAGCCGATGTGCCATCAGAAAGTTGCCCATAATTGTTTGAGCCCCAAGCCCAAACTGTGCCGTCGGATTTTAACGCCAAGTTGAATTCTGCCCCGGCCGATATGGCGATTACACTGTCCAAATTATTTACTTGCACAGGAACGTAACTGTTTGTTGTGGAATTATTTCCTAGTTGTCCATAATTATTTCTTCCCCATGCCCAAACCGTTCCATCTGATTTTAGTGCTATACTATGATTATTGCCGGCTGAAATTGCAGTAACATTATTAAGTCCGACTACCTGAACAGCCGTTAATCTCACAAAATAAGTGTCATCCCCAAGTTGTCCATAATTATTAATTCCCCAAGACCACACTGTTCCATCGGATTTTAGCGCAAGATTGTGCTTAGAAGCTTTTGCCGCAGATACTGCAACTATGTTGTTTAACTCACTTTTTTGTACAGGCAAGGGTATATAAAGCCCCGGAAAGCTCCCGATTTGACCATCAGTATTGCTACCCCACGCCCAGACTGTTCCATCAGATTTCAAGCCCATACTGTGATTAAAACCGACAGCTACATCAACCAAATTGCTTATAGTATTAACCTGAATGGGATATGTCTTTGTTATCGTTGTGTCATTGCCATACTGACCAGATGAATTATTTCCCCAAACCCACAGACTTCCATCGCCTTTCAAAGCAAGTACATGATTATTACCAGCAGCAAGTTTTATACTGCCAAGAGAATCATTACCTATGCTAAAGGTTTGAATTTGTCCCGTTTGCTCCAAAATATCGACTTCTGATTCTTCATCAGTTTCTACGTATGAAGAAACTTCGTCAAGCCAAGTGCTGTTAAGGTACAATGAAAAGCCTAAAAAATAATCCCCACAAACCGCAGTCTGTAGGGAGTTTACTCATCTTTGAATTGTCCTATAAAATTGAAATAAATGTCAACTTGCTGCTTTCTGAATTTACCTTTGCCCTCTCCTTGGTATACAACAATTTTATCGATGAAGATACGAGCAACTTCGGCTGTCAATTCTGAAACATCTGTGTATTTTCTTACCAATCCGAGGAAGCGTCCTATATTCCGTGTGCTTTCTTGCTCTTTGTCTATGAAAGCGGTTAATTCAACAATCAGTGTCTTTATATCAGCTTGCTCGTTTTCATAGTCCGCATACATTTTCTCGAACCTATCATCGGTAAGTTTGCCGTTTATGTTGTCCTCGTAAATTCGTTTAATAATGCGGTTAAGCTCGACATCACGTTTCTTTGCTCTTTCTAATTCGACTTTCGCCGTGCGAAGCTCGCTGTCGGCAACTCGCTCGTTTTGCTTTTCCACCAAAGCGATAAACTCTGCTTCCTTTTCTCTTTCAAATGCAGTAACACGTTGAATTTCTGATATGACCAATTTTTAAAGAATGAAGCGGTTAACCGTGTGAGCAGTGCAGGTTTTGTCTCTTACGATGTAATAACGACTGCAAACATAATATTCAAGATTGTTCGGTCTGCCTGTTGCCCTGCGTATTCGGAGTTTAGAATTGCAGTCACTGCAATACATCAAGCCGTTAAGAGGTCCACAGTCGCCCATTTTTGTTGGTCTGCGTCTACCTTCTCGGATTTTTTGTACACGCTCCCACGTTTCAAGGTCTATGAGCGGTTCGTGAGTGTTTTCAGTAATAATCCACTTTTCTGTCGGATTAAATGTGGAATTGTTAGTCTTGTAGTTTTTCTTGTATGTTTTTTCTGCCACGGTATGTCCGAGGTATTCCAAGCGTTCAAGTATACGAGCTACTGTTGAATCGTGCCATCGATGGTTAAGTCCGCTCCTTGGGGTTATACCATTTGCTTTTTGTTGGGCGGCTGGATTGGGAACACCCCGTTCTTCAAGCATTGCCGCTATCCGTCCGGGTCCAAAGCCAGACATACATAATTGAAATATTTCTTTGACAATCTCGGCGGCAGGTTCATCAACAATCCACTTTTCCTTGTCGTTTGGGTCGAGTTTATAACCGTATACAGCGTAACCGGTTAAATGTTTACCCGCAAGGGCTTTTGTATGCTTTGCGGCCTTTATTTTTTTAGATATATCTCGCGCATACCACTCTGACATTATGTTTCTAAAAGGTGTGAAATCGTCCACACCTTTACCCGTATCTACAGCATCGCTAATTGCAATCAGCCTTATATCTTGGTCAGCGAATTGCTCCATATAAAGCCCGACGCGTAGGTAGTCGCGCCCCATTCGGCTCATGTCTTTTACGATGACCGCACATACATTGCCATTGTCTACTTCTTCCATCAATTCTTGCCACCCGGGACGATTGAAGGTTGTTCCAGAGTAGCCATCGTCAACGAAAAAGCGTGTATTGGGGTAGCCGTTGTCCTTGGCATATCGAACCAACATTTCTCGTTGGTTGGATATGGAATTCGACTCTCCTTGAAGTGCATCATCACGGGAAAGTCGGCAATATAACGCCGCAAATTTACTTGATTTTTCTGCCATATGCAAAACCTCCTAAAAGTTTCTACCTACTATATAGCCGCATAGTTTCACATATAGCAAGTCATTATGCAAAAAGTCAATTTTAACTTTTTGTGTCCAAAAGCTCATTATTTGGGCGTTTCTTTAGCTCTTTTTCGGCGTTCTTTAGGATTACTCTTTTAAGCAGTTGGTCGAGGGTTTCCCTTGCTGTTTGACTTTGAAAGCACCGTACTGTAAAAGTTGTGCCGTCAATTTTAACTTCGTGTTCCATAAGCGACACCTCCTACCTTTACAGCAGAAAAAAGCCAAAACTTAACCCTTGTAGACAAAAAAATATAGCCGAAACACAAAAATGTGCTTCGGCTATATTTTTATTCGTACTTCACATACCCCTCGAACCCAGCCTTTTTCAGCTTATCAAGCATTGCATCAGCGTTTGCTTTAACCGAATACGCTCCGACTTGCACTCTGTAAAGTTTGCCTGTGGTGGGCGGCGTTGTCGGTTGTGTAGATGTTGACGGCGGTGTCAATGTCATCTCCGCTTTCACCATTTCAATAAACTCCGCCCAAGTAACGCCCCAAGCCCCGGAGCGAAGCTCCATAGGACAGTTTTTGCCAGTCCACTTGTTATGCTGTACAACCTTATCAATACTGAGATTGTGCCGCTTCATAAGCTCTGCCACAAGCCAAGCGGCGTTCTCGCAAGCCTGCTTGAACGAGGTTTTATCGTTTACACAAATCTCAATCCCAATTGAGG
>CAZEYG010000300.1:0-3469 GCA_964516575.1 uncultured Defluviitaleaceae bacterium | reverse complement strand
CAAGGGTATGTCGAGCATAAGCTAGCTGATGTACTGGTGTTGGTAATGGGTGCGGTGGTAAGTGGTATAACAGAGTTAGCAGATATGATAGTGTTTTTTTTAACAAAATAAACTTCTATGATGAGCATTTTGGTATAAAAAAATATCCATCAAAACCTACATTGAGTCGGATATTAAATATGATTAACGGCGATGCTGTTGGAGTGGTCATATCAGAAATAATGCGTGAAAAGGCAGGGAATATAGGTGAAATAGTTGCTGTTGGCGGTAAAGCAATCCGCAGCACAGGCAAGGCAGGCAAGGCCAATTCCTTCCTACAAATACTCACGGCATACGCAACCGAAAGCGGTGTAACCCTGGCACAGTCTGCAATTTCGTATGAAGATAAAACTAACGAGATTCCTGTGTTTCAGTCTATGTTGGACTGTATTGACGTAAATGGAAAAACAATTACAGCAGACGCAATGCACTGCCAAAAAGAAACCTGCGCCAAGATTGTTAAAAAGAAAGGCAGTTACATTTTCGGATTAAAAGGCAACCAAGGTAAGCTACTAGAGGATGTAGAGGTGTTTTTCAACGATTCGATAAATGATAAGGATATTGTCAGTCATCAAACCATAGAAAGTAACGGCGGGTGTATAGAAAAAAGTGTTTGCAGAGTTACCAACCAAATCAAATGGTTACCAGATTTGCCAAGTGTCATAAATCCTCCTTATACAATTTAGCCTTGACTAACTATTTATGCATACAAATATTGACAATGATTGTGAGTTAGTTTATACTAACACAAAAGGAGGGTGGTGTTTATGAAAATATTTGAATCTGCCGAAAACTATTTGGAAACCATTTTAATATTAAAGAAAAAGCTTGGTGAAGTAAAGTCGGTTGATATTGCTAATCATTTACGTTATTCAAAGCCAAGCATAAGCACCGCTCTTAAACAGCTTAAAGAAAATGAATATATAAAAGTTTGCAAGTCAGGATATATTTCACTCACAAAAAAAGGGCTTGATATTGCAGAAGCGATGTTTGAGCGGCATACTGTACTGACAGATTTCTTTGTTGCTTTGGGTGTTTCAAAAGAAACAGCTATGGAAGATGCTTGCAAGATTGAACATTATATCAGTGATGAGAGTTTTGAGAAGATGAAGGAACATTGTAATTATTGCGATAGAATTAATCGTACTGATAATATATAAAAAATAAAGATTAACCCGAGGCCTTGAAATTGGGGCTAGATTTATGGAGAGCTTTTAATTTTGTTCGATGGCCGAATTTAACTCAAAACCCCTGAAAACCGAATGGCATAATAGGGGTTAACTGGACAACAATTTGTCTAACTGCAAGTGAAAGATCATAGAGCTTAACAAAGCGGCAAAACTGCAGGGAGCTGGTTGCAGGGTACATAATCGCAGTATCTTAGGTTATTACAAACAGCTCAAAAATCGCCACCGCTGTAAAGACAGCGGTGGTTTAGCTATACAAATATTTTTCTATAAAGTCAAAGCCTTTAAAAGCTATATTTAACAAGCTCTTTTGAAATAACGTCCTCTGCTTGTTTATACAAGTTTTTATCAAACATCCCGCTTCCTAAAATAAGATTCTTTTTTGGAACGCATAAAACAGTTATTTCGTCGCCAAGTTTTAGTTCTGCGCTTGTTTTTGGTATGCCGGTTTTACTGTCAAGTGTAGCGATAAGGTCTGGGAAGGTAGCGAGTCTTTTGTCGTCTTGCTCGGCTGTCATGTACTCGTTCCAGAATGTAACCTCAAACTTGCTGTTATTGCAGCTTATGCTGAAAAAACCTACGTCAAAGCCGCCGGTTGATTTTAAATCAAAGGAGGAAATCTTGCCCTTGCATAATACTTTAGCTTCGAGTTTATGTTCAAGCAGGCTGATGATTTTATCGGGATAACCTTCGTTTCCTGTAAAAACATTGCCAACCTCAACGGCTTGGGCTAAAGAATTTAAAGCGGCATTCTTCTTTACGTAAGCCACGTCTATAGGGTTTCTAAGAACACAAACAAGTCCGCCTGCTTCAACAGCACAACTTCTTACTAGCTTTGAGGTTTGGGTTATGCCGCCTTGTGTAAACAAAGCAATGTTATTATCACCTTTTCCGCCGGCGGCGGTTTGTATTGTTGTATAGTCCGGTAGTGTGGTAAGCCCGATACTGCCCATTGTACCTGTCGGATGGGCACGGCCGTTGCAAGGCGCATCAACAACTGGGATTCCGGTAACAGCGGAAAGCAGCCAACCGTTTGTAGTAGACATGCCGCCATTTTCGTTTGTAATGAACCCTGATATTTTTTGCGGGTATATTTGCTTAAACATTTCGTATACCTTTTGCCAGTGGTTGTAATCAACGTATTGGCCGGTGGAAGCAGGTGAACCGACCATTGATGCTGTAACCACAAGTTCATCGTCTTTAAGCTCGTCTATTGTCTTTAGCTGGATGGAATCGGTATGCTTCAAAGCCTCGCTAAGCGCCCATGTACCGTCCTTTATTGAACCGCCGCCTCCGCCGCCTAAAAACAAACCTCCATAAATAGCCCTTAAGCCTGTTGTTTTGGTTAATTCCATTCAAATGCCTCCTTTCTGTTAGTTAAGGTTGTATACTAAAGCTGTTCCAAAGCCAAATCTTCAATAAGCCTGACGAGGAAAGCCCACATGTTTCTTATGGATTGTATGCTTACCCGTTCTTGAGTAGTATGAACGTCAAATATATCAGGGCCTAATGATATGATGTCGGGGTTGTTCAGCTTTTTGGCGAAATAACCGCACTCAACACCGGCGTGGATAGCTGTTAGTTCAGGTTTTTTGCCGTACATTTCTTCAAACAGCGCCATCGCCTTGTCCCGTAACCTTGAGTTTTGGCTATATTCCCATTGAGGATAATCATTGTAGAATTCATATTTAACGCCGCAAACTGCACATACAGCCTTTATTACGTCGGATAAATAGTATTTTTGGCTTTCAACAGAGCTTCTTATGGAAATCAGCAGTTGAATAAAGCTGTCTTCTTCTTCAATTGCGCCTATGTTTATAGACGTTTGAACAAGCCCGTCTATAACAAGATTTTTGCTTATGACGCCGTTTGGCAGCAGCATAATTGTGTTAATAATTGTGTTTTTAGCGGCCACATTATACGGGTTTAGATAATCTGGCTGAGTATAATCTGTGGTAGTTATTTTCAGTTGGTCGGAATACTTAAATTCACTTTCAAGACTTTCGGCAATTAAGTTGATTTTATTTAATATTTCACTTTTCAATCCAGCAGGTACTCCTATTATAGCTTGAGCATTTGATGAAATAGCGTTGGATTTGCCTTCTGCTTTTATTGAGCATAAATAAAACCTGTCATCGTTTATTTTATAAAGTAGTCTGCCTAAAATCTTAACGGCATTACCACGCTCTAAATGTATTTCAAGGCCGGAGTGGCCGCCTTTCAGACCGGATAAGTTAACTTGA
>CAZEYG010000299.1:0-3479 GCA_964516575.1 uncultured Defluviitaleaceae bacterium | reverse complement strand
CCGGCGTACCTATGAGTGAGGCGCTGAACGCGCCAAAAGAATAGGAGGTGAAGGGTATGGACAAAATTACGTTTAAAAAAGAGATGGAGACGTTGTTAATTACGCTGTATTCCAAAGCGCAGATGAGTTCAAGCCGGCAAATTATAACCGATAAAAAAGCAGAAGAGGTCATTAAGCGCCTGGACTATGATTTCAAGAAACTTGCCGTCAACAAAAAGACACAGGTGTTTATGGCTCTTCGCAGCGCTATCATCGACTACTTTTCCGAAGATTTTATCCGGCAAAACCCAAATGCAGTAGTTTTACATTTAGGCTGTGGGCTTGACTTTCGGGCGCAGCGGATTAACACGGCTAATGTCACATGGTACGACCTTGACTATCCTCAGGTTATCCAACTGAAACGAAACTTTTGTAATGAAAATGAACACTACCGCTTTATTGACTCGTCGGTAAATGAGCTTTCGTGGCTTGACAGATTAACCTATGCCGGCCAGCCGGTGCTTGTAATTGCCGAGGGGTTAACTATGTATCTTTCGGCGGAGGAGATTGAGCGGCTGCTTAAGGCAATCAACAAAAGGTTTTCTGACGTTACATATATTTTCGATGTCTATTCCGAAATATCGGTAAAACTTACCCAAATGAATCTAAACAGCCTACTCGCCCGTACCGGCGCAAAAATCAAATGGGGAATCGACGACCCTCGTAAGCTGGAACGGTTGGGTATGAGATATGTTAAAAGTCTTTATTTGAATGACCAACGGCTTGTAAAAACTATAAAAAGCAGATATTTCAGAATAATGTTTAGGCTTACCATGAGTAATAAAACAATCAACAATGCTATGAGAATACTTGTGTTTGAAAAGACAGAGTTTACCTTATGACATAAGCAACTAATCTATTACAATGACAATTAAATATGTCATTAGAAAATACTTGGGGGAACCAATATGCAAGCGATTATGGAAGGCCTTTTTGATGGAGTATATCTTATCTCCGTTATCACTATCGGCGTCATTATGTTTAAAAACAGCAAAGAAAACAAGCAGCTTAAGTTGTTCGGCATAATGGCAATTGTTCTTGGGGTAGGTGATTCCTTTCATCTGATACCTCGTGCCTACTCACTTTTCACCACGGGGCTTGAGGCAAATGCATCGGCGCTTGGCATCGGCAAGTTTATTACCTCAATTACAATGACAATTTTTTATATCATTCTCTATCATATTTGGAGAGGGCGGTACAATATTAAGGGGCAACGGGCACTTAGCTTTTCTATTTATGCCCTTGCATGTTTAAGAATTATCCTTTGCCTCTTTCCGCAAAACCAGTGGCTTTTATATAATGCGCCGGTTTCGTGGGGTATTTATCGGAATCTGCCCTTTGCCATTATGGGAATTATTATTATCGTAATATTTTATAACCAGGCAAAAAAGAATAACGACAAGGCTTTTCGGTTTATGTGGCTTGCTATTACGCTTTCCTTTGCTTTTTATGCGCCGGTAGTGCTTTGGTCGGATTCCTATCCTCTAATCGGAACGCTTATGATACCGAAAACCTTGGCATATGTTTGGATTGTGCTGATGGGTTTTTTTGAAATGAGGAAAAAACGTATCTAACCCCTTAAAAAGGGGTTAGGTGCATGTAATTGTTAAATTTATCTTCCGTATAATCAAAATCTCTAATACTACAAAAACCTTTTAAGCTCAATTATTTCATCTCTCAAAGCAGCCGCCCGCTCAAAATGCAAATCCATAGCGGCCTGCTTCATTTCTTTTTCCAGCTTTTTAATGGCCGCAAGAATTTCTTCCTTAGCCATAGATTCGGGATCCTTGCTTAGACCCGCTTTTTTCTTGTCGTCCTCTGTAACTGTTGCATGAATGATTTCGTGTACTTTCTTAATAACAGTCGTTGGAGTAATGCCATGTTTTTCGTTATAAGCCTGTTGAATCATGCGGCGGCGGTTTGTTTCGGAAATAGCCGCCTGCATAGAAGGGGTAACAACATCGGCATACATGATAACCTTAGCGTCAGAGTTTCTTGCGGCTCGGCCTACTGTTTGAATCAGCGACGTTTCGGAGCGTAAAAAACCTTCCTTATCGGCGTCTAAAATAGCAACAAGCGCCGTCTCGGGAATGTCTAACCCTTCGCGCAAAAGGTTTATACCAACCAACACATCAAAAACATCCAAACGTAAATCACGGATTATTTCAAGGCGCTCCAGAGTGTCAATATCCGAATGTAGATACCTTACCCTGATATCGTGATCCTTTAAAAAAGCAGTAAGATCCTCGGCCATTTTTTTTGTCAAAGTAGTGACCAGTACCTTAAAGCCTTTTTCGGTAGTTTTCTTGATTTCTCCCATTAAATCATCAATCTGCCCTTTTATCGGCTTAATAAAAATTTCGGGATCCAAAAGCCCCGTGGGACGGATAATTTGTTCAACGATCTCCTCAGAATGTTCATGCTCATAAACAGAAGGTGTTGCGGAAACAAATATTAACTGGCTGATTTTCTGCTCAAACTCTTTAAAGTTAAGAGGCCTGTTATCAAGAGCGGAGGGCAATCTAAAGCCAAAATCAACCAGCGTTTCCTTTCGTGACCTATCCCCGGCATACATCCCACGAACCTGGGGAATTGAAACGTGAGATTCGTCTGCGATAATAAGCATATCCTTAGGGAAATAGTCAAAAAGGGTATGAGGCGTACTACCCGGCTCAAGGCCGGCAAGATGTCTGCTGTAGTTTTCTATGCCGGAGCAAAAGCCCATTTCCTGCATCATTTCAATATCATAATTAGTTCTTTGTAAAATCCGCTGGGCTTCCAACAACTTATCCTGGGCTTTCAGCTCCTTAACCCGCTCTTCAAGCTCCTGCTGAATACCAGTTATGGCCTTTAGCATTTTTTCCTTGCTCGTTACGTAATGGGACGCTGGGAAAACTATCATGTGCTTGCCGACGCCAAGGATTTCCCCGGTCAAAACGTTGATTTCGGTAATCCTATCAACGGTATCTCCGAAAAACTCTACCCTATAAGCCGTATCGTTGGAGTTAACGGGGAAAATCTCAACAACATCCCCCCGAACCCTGAACGTACCCCGGATAAAGTTCATATCATTTCTGTTGTACTGAATATCCACCAGCTTACGAAGAACGTCATCCCTGTCCTTTTCCATGCCCGGACGAAGAGAAAGAACCAGCGCATTGTAATCTATTGGGCTGCCAAGGCCGTAAATACACGAAACGCTGGCGACTATAACAACGTCACGGCGCTCAAACAAAGCCGCTGTTGCCGAATGGCGCAGCTTGTCGATTTCATCGTTTATGGACGAATCCTTTTCGATATACGTATCCGACGAGGGCACATAAGCCTCCGGCTGATAATAATCATAATAGCTGACAAAATACTCCACGGCGTTGTTCGGAAAAAACTCCTTAAACTCGCTGTAAAGCTGGGCTGCAAGGGTTTTGTTATGGGCGATAACA
>CAZEYG010000298.1:0-3482 GCA_964516575.1 uncultured Defluviitaleaceae bacterium | reverse complement strand
CATTGGCTATTGGGAATATAGTGGCCATAGCGCAAACCAATATAAAACGTCTATTGGGGTATTCTACCATTGCGCATATCGGCTTTTTATTTTTAGGCTTATTGGTCACGCCTTATTTGGGTTTTGGCCCAGCGCTTTACTATATGGTCGTCTATTCTATCACCGTGGTCTGTGCATTTGGTGTATTGATCTATCTGAGTCATCGCGGCATTGAAGTGGAAACATTTGATGATTTAAAAGGAATTGATAGGCTTATTCGTGAAAAATATATGTCCTTCGATTGGAATTTCGGCAGAAATCCAAAGTCGGATATTGTTTATAGTAAAAGATTTGAAGGCGGCAAAATAACAGTTTACCTTTCGCTGAAAGACCAAAAAATATCAAGCTGTAAATTTGTTGGTGACTTCCTTGGCTGTTTGGATATACAACAGCTTGAACGCAGTCTAATAGGCGAAATATACGATGAACAAATTATCGGTAACGTTTTTGGTAACTTTAACTTAACTCTCTACTTTGGAAATATTCCAAAAGAGCAAATAATTAATTTAATTATGGGAAAGGAGGTGTAAAGACCATGAGGTTTAAAGATAAGGTTGTTGCCGTTACAGGAGCAGGGCAAGGGTTAGGCGCACAGTTTTCTAAAGATTTTGCCAAAGAAGGCGCAAAGGTAGCGCTCATAGGCAGAACGAAAAGTAAACTTGACATGATTTCGGAAGAAATCAAAAGCGCCGGAGGCGTTTGCTCTGTTTTTGTTTGTGATGTTGGGGAATCGGAAGAAGTTTTTCCCTGCTTTGAACAAATAGCAAAAGAGCTTGGCAACGTAAATATTCTTGTTAACAACGCTGCCTATCAAAACTCTATACCGGTTGTTGACACTCCCGTTTCAGAATGGGAAGCGCAAATCAAGATTAATTTAAACGGTACTTTTTATTGTACAAAGGCTGTTTTGCCGTCAATGCTGGAAAGAAAATACGGAAA
Organism: uncultured Defluviitaleaceae bacterium; assembly: GCA_964516575.1. Lineage (GTDB taxonomy): Bacteria > Bacillota > Clostridia > Lachnospirales > WRBF01 > CAZEYG01. Next base: position 2,504 of record CAZEYG010000298.1, on the reverse strand, counting down.
AATTATTAACATCAGCTCTTCTTCAGCAAAACACTTTTTCCCGGGTTTTGGAGCCTATGCGGCTTCTAAAGGCGGGATTATCAGCTTTACGCAAACTTTATCAGAAGAGGTTAAGTACAGCGGTATTAACGTTAACTCAATTTATTTGGGCATGACAAATACCGATAATACAAGGAGAAGGCTTGGTAATGACAAAGCCGTTACAGTAGGCTTGGACGAAATGCTCCAGGTTGAGGATGTTTCCTCCGTAGTAACGTTCTTAGCATCCGACGAGGCGTCCGGGATTATGGGAGCGGCTATAGATGTATTTGGCAAAAAATCATAATTTATACAAAAATTAAAACCAATAATTAAATATTAATAGCAATTTTAAGCGTACTATGCTTCGTGCTATTCATTGGATTTCTTTCAGAACCTGCCTTCATAAAGGTAAGTTTTGGAAGAAGTCTATTATTATCATTATTTATTTCAGAAAGGTGATTAGATGATTAGCGTAAATAAAAAAGCAATGATAGTGGTTAGAGAAATAATTGAAGACGCAGAAGCATTAGGCTGTAAGGTAATAAAAATGGATTGCGGCGCAACTCTTATAGACATGGGTCTTAAATGCCCTGGCGGCTGGCAAGCTGGTTTGTTATTTACCAAAGTAACATTAGGTAATATGGCAACGGTTACTTTAGGTGATTTTAAGCTTAACGATGAATATTCGTTTTCAGCCGTAGAAGTGTTTGTAGACATGCCTTTAATTGCGTGTATGGGTTCCCAAATAGCTGGCTGGAAGTTAGGCCAAGGCGAATTTGCCACAATAGGCTCAGGCCCTGCAAGGGCTATTGCCGTGGTTGAATCAGACCACTACTTTAAAATGACGCCTTATAGAGATAGTTACCACGAGGCGGTTTTATGTATTCAGGACATTAAGTATCCGTCGGACGATGTAGCCCTAGAGGTTGCAAGAGCGTGTAAGATTAAGCCAGAGGATACATATTTGCTTATAGCGCCAAGCTCATGTATTGTATCTTCTATGCAGGTATCAGCAAGAATATTAGAGCAAACTACTCATAAAATGTATGAGAAAGACTTTGATGCGGCTCAAATTGTGCTTATGAGAGGTAAAGCTCCTATTGCGCCTGTTGTTAAAGATGAATTAAAAACAATGGGCAGAATTAACGATGCTCTTATTTATGGCAGTGAGGTTGAGGTTTGGGTAGACTCAACCGACGTTAAAATAGCGAAAACTATCCATCAGTTAGCGGCAAAAACCTCTTCACCAAACTATAACGAATTGTTTGAGGATGTTTTTGTAAATGCAGGTAAAGACTTTTATTATGTCGATCACGATGTTCATTCTGTTGGGAAAATTCAAATACACAATATAAACACCGGAAAATCATTTGTTGCCGGTGAAATTAATTATAAAATGCTTGAAAAGAGTTTTTTAGCTTAAGGTTTTGGACTGCTGTTTAAACTAATAGTTAAGGGGACGATAAACGAAATGGCTCTTAAAAAATCAGTTTTAAAAAAATATTATCGAAATATGGTTATGATAAGACGCTTTGAAGAGATTATAGAAATATATGCCGCAAACGGCACTATCCCCGGTTTTGTCCATTTGAGCATTGGTCAAGAGGCTTGCCAGGCAGGTGTTGTAGGCGCATTAAGAACAACTGACTATAAATTCCCGGATCATAGAGGCCACGGCGCAATTGCCTTATGCGGCACAGACCCTAAACTTGTTATGGCTGAAATTTTTGCTAAGGCTACCGGTATTAACGGCGGCAGAGGTGGTTCTATGCATGTTAATGACATAGAATACAGAAACATGGGCTTTAACGGCATTCAAGGGTCAACAGTTGTAACATGCTTAGGTACTGCTTTTGCTTCTGTTTATAACAAAACAGACGACGTTACGGCGGTTTTTATGGGCGACGGAACTTTAGGCGAGGGCACATGCCACGAGAGCTTGAATATGGCCGCTACATGGAAGCTGCCAATCATATATTGCCTGCTTAATAATCAGTACGCTATATCTACCCACTACACAGAAGCTCATCCTCAAAAGCAGCTTAAAACCTGGGGCGAAGGTTATGAAGTACCCAGTTATCAGATAGACGGCAACGACATTGAGGCGGTTGTAGAAGCTGTTGAAAAAGCCGCTGCAAGAGCTAGAAAAGGTCAGGGCCCGACACTGCTAGAATTTCTTACTTATCGTTGGCAAGGTCATTTTGCCGGCGACCCGGCTGCTTACCGTCCCGAAGAAGAGGTTCAGGCATGGAAAGACAGAGATCCGCTTAAATTAACCAGAAGGGTTTTAAAAGAAAGAGAAGGTGTTTCAGAAGAAAGCCTTGTTAAGCTGGAAGCAGAAGTTGAAGAGGAAGTTCAGGCTATGCTGAGATTCTCGCTGGAAAGCCCGTCACCAAGCATAGATGATGCTGTAACACACACATATGTCTGCAGAGAGTTGGAAATAAGATAGTGTGACGTTTACTTTAATATGGGATGTCAAT
>CAZEYG010000297.1:0-3487 GCA_964516575.1 uncultured Defluviitaleaceae bacterium | reverse complement strand
CATGTGCCGCTAAAATTTTTTGTGTCATTGTCATTAACATCTAAGCACAACTCCTTTCGTGTGGAGATTGGAGATTAGATACTAGAGATTAGAAGAACAAAAAGAAATTTACATCTTAATTAGCAGGTCAAATTTAAAAGTGTGCTAAATAGTTTCTAAGGGTTTTATTCTTCTATTTCTGTAAAGCCTCCTATAATATCACACACCTCAAATAAGATATCATCTGGTATTTTTTATAAAAATGCAGCATTTCGCTTTGTTAAATCTAACGCCTTTACTTGTTCGGTTAATATTACACATGAAGTTTTGGTTCTGCTATCAAGCTTAGTATGTATAGGTATCCCTTTATCCTTATTAGTAATAGGGCATACCATAGCAACGCCTCGAGCAAAATCATTATAAGAGTTATTGCTAACTACAAGCGCCGGTCTTCGCCCTTGCTGCTCGTGTCCTAATGTGGGGTCAAAATTAATTTTAATTATATCTCCTTGCCTTGGAATGTAACTCATTAGAATATTTCTCTCCCCATCGGCTTACCAGTATCCCATTCTTCCGCCTTATATTCCCCATTAAAATCCTTCAAACGCTCTTTAAGAGGTATGTGTTCTTTTTTATTGGTCTTCACAAGGATTATCCTATTTTCTTCCGCTATTATTTCAACGCTGTCATTCTCTTTCAAAAGTGAAGTATCAAGAATATTCTTTGGTATACGTATGGCAGTTGAATCACCCCATCTTTGTATTATACCATTCATAAAAATTCAACTCCTTTAATCATAGTATATACAAGGTTTTCACATTTATCAATACGCTTTTTGCCAAAGAACGCCAATCCAATCTCCAATCTCCAATTTCCAACATCTAATTCAAGTATGTTTTAAATTTATGTTCAATATCTTTTATCAGCTTATATTCAATAGAATCAACAAGTGCAATCCAGCTTGCTTCTATTATGTCTGTGGAAACGCCAACAGTGGACCAATTGCTTTCTCCATCCGTTGATTCGATAAGAACACGAACCTTAGATGCTGTAGCCTGTGCGCCATCCAAAACACGCACCTTATAATCAGTAAGGTGAACAGTTTTAAGGTTTGGATAGAAAACCTCCAAAGCCTTTCTAAGTGCCTTATCCAAAGCATTGACAGGGCCGTCGCCCTCTGCTGCTGTTATTTCTTCCTTGCCGTCCACAATCACCTTGATAAGTGCAGACGAGCTTTTGCCCTCATTATATGGCTGTTCGCCAATCACCTTAAAGTTTACAAGCTCGAAAAACGGCCTATATTTGCCCAAGGCTTTTCTTATTACAATCTCGAATGTGCTTTCCGCGCCCTCAAACTGATAACCTTCATGCTCTAATGCTTTGAGCCTATCCATAATAATACCCGTCTCTGGCGAATCCTTTTGGACAGAAGGGGCAATGCGCTGAATCTTGCTAAGGATTGTGCTTCTTCCTGCGACCTCACTCGTTAAAAATTTTCTTTCGTTGCCAACAGATTCAGGGTCAACATGCTCAAAGCTATGGCTGTTCTTATTGACTCCGTCTATATGCATACCAGCTTTATGGGAAAAGGCGGTTTTACCAACATATGGCTCTCTGTCAAAAAGAGAAACATTAGCGACTTCGGCAATAAACCGAGCCACCCTTTTAAGCTCCTGCATGTTTTCCTGCGGAATACATGAAACTCCACGCTTTAGCTGCAAATTAGCAATAATTGTGGAAAGCGTAGCATTTCCGCAACGCTCACCAACCCCCGTAAAAGTACCCTGCACTTGCAACACGCCTGCTTCAACCGCCATGATAGAATTTGCAACCGCCATACCCGTATCGTTATGGCAATGGATACCAACAGACGCCTTATCGCCAAACCTTTCCACAACAAGCTTGGTTATATCAAAGATTTCGCTTGGGAAGGCACCGCCGTTTGTATCACACAACACAATGCAATCTGCTCCGGCACTAACAGCCGCCTCAAGCGTTTCCATGGCATATTCCGGGTTATTTTTATATCCGTCATAAAAATGCTCTGCATCAAAAACCAATTCCTTACCTTTTTCCTTAAAAAACAAAACTGTATCTCTAATCATCTCTAAATTTTCGGATAGGGATGCATTAATAATATTTGTCACATGGAAATCCCAAGATTTGCCGAATATAGCAATCGTATCTGTACCGGCTGTCAAAAGCGATTTGACATTGGCATCATCACAAGCCTTAATACCCTTACGCCTAGTACTGCCAAAGGCAGCAAGGCGCGCATTCTTGAGCTTCAGCTCTCCTGCACGCTTAAAAAATTCCAAGTCCTTAGGATTAGAGCCGGGGTTTCCTGCTTCTATATAAGAAACACCCAACCCATCAAGCACATTAACAATCTTCAACTTATCCTCCACCGAAAATGATATACCTTCTGCCTGAGCGCCGTCTCGCAGCGTCGAATCATAAATCATCACTCGTGTTAACATCTTCACTACCCTCCCTATCGCAAGGGCAAGACCCTGGGGCTTAGCCCCAGACCCCACAAGGGGAATTTCCCCTTGACCCATTTTCTGCGTTGCGCTTATTTTTACAAATTGGTATTAGCCTACAGCCTGCACATTCATGGTTTTTTCTAGCTTCTAGTCGCCCAACTCATCATTTTTCTTAGTTCGCTACCGACTTTTTCTACTTGGTGTTCTGTTTCGATGCGTCTCTTAGCGTTAAAATGCGGACGATTGCATTGATTTTCGAGAATCCATTTTGTTGCAAAAGTTCCGTCTTGTATTTCCTCAAGAACTTTTCTCATTGCGTTCTTTGTATCGTCTGTAATGATTCTTTTACCTGTTTCATAGTCGCCGTATTCAGCTGTATCACTGATGGAGTATCTCATATAGCTAAATCCGCCGGCATTTATAAGGTCGATAATAAGCTTCATCTCGTGTACGCATTCAAAATATGCGCTTTCCGGCTGATATCCGGCTTCTACAAGCACCTCAAAGCCCTTTTTCATAAGCTCTGTTACGCCGCCACAAAGAACAGCCTGTTCACCAAATAGATCTGTTTCTGTTTCCTCTTTGAAGGTAGTTTCGAGGATACCTGCTCTTGCGCCGCCGATTCCTGCTGCATAGGCAAGGCCGATATCGTGCGTATTGCCGGAAGGGTCTTGGTAAACAGCTATTAAACATGGAACGCCACGGCCTTCTTCATATTGGCTGCGAACAGTATGCCCAGGGCCTTTTGGCGCAACCATAAATACGTTTACATCTGCCGGAGGAACAATCTGCCCATAATGAATATTGAAGCCATGAGCGAACGCAAGATATTTGCCTTTTGTCAAATTAGGTTTGATGCTTTCCTCATAAAGCTTTGCCTGCTTTTCGTCGTTAACAAGAATCATAATTACATCAGCATTTTTAACAGCATCAGCCGCTGTCATAACTGTTAGGCCTGCTTTTTCAGCTAACGCCCATGATTTACTGCCTTCATAAAGCCCAACGATAACTTTAACACCTGA
>CAZEYG010000296.1:0-3510 GCA_964516575.1 uncultured Defluviitaleaceae bacterium | reverse complement strand
GTTTTTGCGACTTATGCAAGATGCAAGCTGTGGTATGTTTGAGATGGTTGTAGTTAAGGATATTTCCCGATTTGCAAGAAATACTGTTGATTTTTTGCAAAGCATACGTGCGCTGAAAGCATTAGGTATTGAAACTGCTTTTTTAACGTCCAACCAATCCGTGCTAGGTAATTCAGAGTTTGTTTTAACAATATTTGGGGCGCTGGCGCAAGAAGAATCGGCTAACACTTCTAAGCGGGTAAAATTCGGAAAAAAAATAAATGCAGAAAAGGGCCGTGTTCCTAATATTGTTTATGGTTATGATAAAGCGCCTGGAGAATATTTCAGCCTTTCTATAAATGAATCGGAAGCAAGAACAGTTATGCGTATTTTTGATCTTTACGTTAACGAAGGATACGGCGCAGGTAGAATAGCCCAGCTTCTAAACGAAGAAGGCTTAAGAACCAAGCGTAGCTGTAAATGGTCACAAAATGCCGTTGGAAGGATATTAACCAATGAGCTTTATACTGGCAAGGTTATAAACGGTAAAGAGGAGGTTACGGATTTTTTAACAGGTATACGCAAAAAAAAGGACGAAGCAAGCTGGATAATCGTAAATAAACCTGAGCTTAGTATTATTGAGCAAAGCGTGTTTGATAAAGCGGAAGACATACTATCGGCTAGGCATAAAACCTTTAGCTTAAATAAAGAACGGCAAAGTAGCAAGCATTTGTTCAGTACAGTTATAAAGTGCAAACAATGCGGATATTCATTCAGACGGGTTGAGTATACCTACAAAAACAAATATGTCAGATGGATATGCAGCGGGCGAAATGCAAAAGGTAAAGATAGTTGCAGCAACGGAACAGTAATTGACGAGCAGGAATTAATTAATACACTTCAAGGGTATTTTATTGAAACTCTAAAACCCAGAAAGGGAATCATAAGCGCCGCAATTAAGAAATATATAAAAAACCTTGCCACAAAGGATAAAAACGGCGAATATAAAAAAGAATTAACTGAAAGCCTTAGCAGATTGAAAAAAAACAAGCAAAAATATATGGAAATGTACGCCGATGATATAATTAGCCGTGATGAGTTAAAGGAAAAGGTTACGGAAATAAACGCAGAGACAGAGCGGCTGGAAAAGGAGCTTGGGTTTTTAGAGTATCAAGGCGGTAACAACGGTAATTCGGAGGAAATGCTTACAACCTGTTTTAAAAATGATGATGAAGTTGTTTCCGTCGCAGACATGAATAATAGGCAGATAAAAAAAATAATAAACAGAATTGACGCTGATGAAGCAGGGAACATAACGGTTTACCTGAATCTGTTTACCGAAGGCGACATAACAGAAACCTTTCATAAATGCGACAACCGTACATAAAGATGTAACGGAGAGACTTAAAAAAATCAATCCCAATCTTGCAGGTGAAGCACGCAGAGTATTAGAGGTAAATAAATCCGAGCGGCATATTAGAGGCGGCATGGCAACAAAAGAAAAATATATGACAATCACAGGTCATTCAAGGCCAATTAAAATGTAACAAACAAAAAGGCTGTAGAAAATGCTTAATACTCATCAGATGAACGCATGTCAGAGCGGATAGAATGCTGTTAAACATTTCTCCGCCTTGACATGCTATATTTTTTATTAATTTTCGCAATAAAACAGCGCTTTTGAAAATTGCTCCGGGTTAAAGGGCTGAAGGTCGTTTATACCTTCGCCAACGCCAATAAAACGGATTGGTATGTTTAATTCGTTTTTGATTGCGATTACAACGCCGCCTTTAGCTGTACCGTCTAGTTTAGTTAAAACAATACCGGTTATATCAGCAGCTTCCTTAAATAACTTGGCTTGCTGAAGGGCGTTTTGGCCTGTTGTTGCATCTAATACCAAAAACACCTCTTGATTAGCCCCGGGATAATTTTGGGAAACAATTCTGTATATTTTTTTAAGCTCATCCATAAGGTTTTTCTTGTTATGGAGGCGGCCTGCCGTATCGCAAATAAGCACATCCGTGCCCCGTGCTTTTGCCGCCGCAAGAGCGTCAAAAATTACCGCTGACGGGTCAGAACCTTGTTGGTGTTTTATCGTATCTATTCCAGCTCTGCTGCCCCATATTTCAAGTTGTTCAATCGCCGCAGCGCGGAACGTATCGGCAGCGGCTAAAAGAACGCTCTTACCTTCCGATTTAAAATTGTTGGCAAGTTTTGCAATAGTTGTTGTTTTACCAACGCCGTTTACACCTATGACCAAAATTACTGCCGGGCTTTTTATTTCAAAGGCCTCGTCCCCAGTCGCAACTATACTGAAAATTTCTTGAACAAGCAGCTCTTTTACGGCAGAAACCTCTGTAACACGTGCTGATTTAACTCTGGCTCTTAACCCTTCTATTATTTTAGTTGCCGTGTTGACGCCGATATCAGCCATTATAAGGCTCTCTTCCAACTCTTCAAATAAATCCTCGTCTATTTTTGTAAAGCCGGATAATACGTTTTCAACGCTTTCCATTATGTTTTTACGAGTGTTACCCAGCCCTTCCAGCATTTTCTTAAAGAACCCTTGTTTTGGCTTGTTTTCTTCCATTATGACTGTCCTTTCATTTTATAAAAGTTTTAACTAAGCGCTTGTTGCCTCCTGGTCGTTAAGGTCTATAGAGATTAGTTTGGATATTCCTTTCTCTTGCATAGTTACGCCGTATAAAACATCACAAGCCTCCATCGTACCCTTTCTATGGGTGATTAAGATAAATTGGGTTTCATCGGAAAATTTCTTTAAATAACCGGCAAACTTTGAAACGTTAATATCATCTAAGGCTGCGTCAATTTCATCTAGTATGCAAAAAGGAGAAGGTTTCATTCTTAGTATGCCGAACAATAACGCCGTGGCGGTTAGAGAACGCTCGCCGCCGGACAATAAAGACATGTTTTCCAGCTTTTTGCCTGGGGGTTGGGCAACAATTTCTATACCTGATTCGAGTACGTTGCTTTCATCAGATAACTTTAAGTAGGCCTTTCCGCCGCCAAACATTTCCCTGAAAACATGGGAAAAATTTTCTGATATTACGGCAAACTGTTCTTTAAACTGGTTTGCCATAAGCTCTGTCAGCTCTTTTATTATGCCGTTAAGTTTTTGTTCCGCTTCTATAATATCGTTTCGCTGGGTTAGCAGGAACTCGTATCGCTCTTTTACCGCCTTGTACTCCTCAATAGCGGAAACATTAACATCACCTAGCCTTAAAATGTCGTCTTTAACCTGGCGTTCCTCGGTTTTAAGCTGATTTTCAGGCATGTCCAGATTTCCATATTCCAAAGCGGCGCCGTATGTTATTTCATATTCGTCCCACATATGGTCGTAAAGGCGTCGGTTTTCAATATCAGCCTGTTCCTTCTTCATATCCAGACGGGTAAGCTCGTTTTTAAACCGCCCTACTTGCTCTATGCAATCACGTTCCAGCTTTTCATGCCTAACAATAGCTTCTTCAATATCTTCCTTTAAATCGTCCAGCTTTGAAAGCTCCTCATGTT
>CAZEYG010000295.1:0-3515 GCA_964516575.1 uncultured Defluviitaleaceae bacterium | reverse complement strand
ACCAAATTTCCGCTTTAAAGGACTACGGTATAAATAGCCTTAAAATATACACAACCTATGGCGATACAAGGTTGCCCGAGGATAAAATCCCCGACCTTCTTAAAGCCGCTAAAGAAGCTGGTATGCTTGTTATTGTTCATGCTGAGGACGACGCTATTGTTTTGGAACATAAAGAGCGGTTTAAGAAAGAAGGCAAAACTGCCCCCTGTTTTCATGGGGATTCACGGCCTAGTATAGCCGAGAAAACCGCAATAGATAAAATAATCTCTATGGCAAAGGAAGTGGACTGCCCTTTGTATATTGTCCACGTTTCTACTGCCTATGGCGTTTCCTCTATTAAAGCCGCCGCTGAAAGCGGTCAGCCTGTTTACGGGGAAACATGCCCGCATTATCTGCTTTTAACCGACGACTGTTATAAGGCTTCTGACGGGCAGAAATATATTATGACTCCACCCCTTAGAAAAAGCACTGACTGTAACGCTCTTTGGGAAAGCATTTCAAACGGAACTTTACAATGCGTCGTGACCGACCATTGTTCATTTAATATTAAAGATAAACTTAACTCCGGCAATTGCTTTGAAGCGATTCCCGGAATCGGTGGCTCTGAAACGTTGCTGCCTCTTATGTATTCAGAAGGGGTACGCAAGGGACGAATAACTCTCCAAAGGCTCGTTGAGCTTTTAAGCACAAACCCGGCGAAGATGTTCGGGTTGTATCCTAAAAAGGGAGTTATTAAGATGGCCAGTGACGGCGACCTTGTCATTATTGACCCGGAAAAGGAAGCCGTGCTCGACGGTACCAAGCTGCATTCGGCCGCCGAATATTCTGTGTTTGACGGTATGAGTGTAAAGGGGTATCCTGTTTGTACAATAAGCAGGGGCTCCGTAATCTGTAAAGACAATGAGCTTATTGCCGGGAAACCGGCCGGCAGGTTCATTGGCAGAAGCAAATGAAACAAACGTATAGCTGTCTTACAGGCGTTTAAGGCCGCTGTCGGAAACACACATTTCATATTTTAAGGAGGATTTTTATTATGAACACATGCTTAAAAGGAAAGCACTTTCTGTGCGAACAAGACTGGACTAACGAAGAGTTAGAAACCCTATTTGAGGTTGCCAAATACTTAAAAATGCAAAACGCTCTTGACATACCTCACGAAATCTGCAAAAACAAATCCTTGTTTATGCTTTTCTTTGAAGAATCAACTCGTACAAGAAACGCTTTTGAATGCGGTATTACACAGTTAGGCGGCCACGGCAACTACTTAACTCCAAAAGCAACTCAAATCGACCACGGCGAAACTCCAAAAGATACTATCGAAGTTTTAGCTAGAATGGGTCACGCTATCGGCGTTCGTAACACATTCGTAAACGGCCACAAATGGATGAGCGAGCTTGCTAAGTACTCAAAAATCCCCGTATACAACATGCAGTGTGATATTTGGCATCCTACTCAATCAATCGCCGACTTATTCACAATCAAAGAAAAATTCAATAACGATTTAAAAGGCAAGAAGTTTGTTATCTCTTGGACATCTGCAGGTAACTACATGCGTCCGCTTTCAATGGCTCAGTCATTAGTAACTTTAATGCCACGTTTTGGATTAGACGTTACTCTTGCACATCCTGAAAAATTTGACCTTATGCCAGAAGTTATCGAAATGGCAAAAGAAAACGCAAGAAAAGCAGGTTCTAAGTTTGAAATCGTTCATGATATGGACGAAGCTTGCAAAGACGCCGACGTTGTTTATGCTAAAGGTTGGGGCCCAATCATGACAGTAGGCGACGACGAAAAGAGAGGCGTTGAAATGATCAACCAGAACCCAGGTTGGGTTGTTGACTCTAGAAGAATGAAGCTGGCTAAGGAAACTGCTATCTACATGCATTGTATGCCTGCTGACCGTGACATTGAGGTTACAAGCGAAGTTATGGACGGCCCACAATCTGTTCTTTACGACGAAGCAGAAAACAGAATGCACACAATCAAAGCGCTTATGGCTCTTACAATGGGCAACGTTTCCGCTTTAAGATAAGTTAAAAAAATATATTCAGGAATAGAGCCTTAGGTTTATTTGAGCCGGAGGGGAGTAAAATTCTTTCCGGCTCATGAGTACGTTTATTGCCAAGGATTTCCAAGGTGGGAATGACTTAAGCGTATAACGTGCGAATAATGGACAGTCAGCTTTTTAGCAGACGGTTCATTAATAAATGTTTAAAGGCTCTTTTCCATCATTATCCGGATAATAAAGGGCTTGCTTTCAAGGAGGCAAAACAATGGCTTCAACAATTATTAAGGGCAGTTTTTTGCTGGCCGGCGACGGTTTAAAAAAAGACTGGAGTCTTAAAATAACAGGAAACAAAATCACAGAAATAAAACCAACCGCCGAAATGACAATAGACGCTTGCGATGAGATTATAGATGCGTCTGGAAGGCTTATTGCCCCCGGTTTTGTTAACGGTCACATGCACATGTATGGTACTTTATCCCACGGCATAACTGCCGACGTTTTGGTTACTGAATTTTCCAGCTTCTTGGAAGACTTTTGGTGGCCTTACGTTGAGGACAGGATTGACCACGACCTAGCTAAAACAACAACAAAATGGTCTTGTGTTGAAATGATAAACAGCGGCATAACTAGCTTTACCGATATTCTTGAAGGGCCGAAATCCATCCCCGGCGCCTTAAGGGCCGAAGCAGAGGAGGTTAAAAAGGCAGGGCTTAGAGCCTTTTTGTCCTTTGAAGCCTGCCAAAGAATGAGCCAGGAAAACGGTATGTTAGGTCTTAAAGAAAACGCTGATTTTGTGGCAGAAAACAATAAAGGTGAAAACCTTGTTAAAGGTATGATGTGCGTTCATACGTTGTTTACCGGCAACAAGGAATACATGAAAACCGCTAAAAAAATGGCTGATGAGTTGGGCTGTGATATTCATATGCATTTGTCCGAAAGCGTTTTCGAGCCCAACTGGTGTCTAAAGGAATACGGTAAACGCCCCGTATACATTTATGACGAGTTGGGTTATTTGGACGAAAAGGTTTTTGCGTCACAGGTTGTTCAGGTAGAGGACGGAGAGCTGGACATTTTGGCGAAAAGGGGAGTTAGAGCAGTTTCTATGCCCCTTTCTAACTGTGAGGTTGGCGGCGGGGTTGCGCCTGTTTCAAAAATGCTTGAGCGAGGTATGACTGTCGGCCTTGGCACGGACGGATACATTAATAATTTCTTTGAGGTAATGCGCGGCGCGTTTTTAATACATAAGGCAAACCAGCAGGATCCTCAGGTTATGCCAGCTAAGTTGGTGTATGAAATGGCCACAAGTTTGGGCGCTAAAGCTATGGGTCTTGAAAACGCCGGGGTTTTAAAAGAAGGTTTTCTAGCCGACGTAATCACTATTGATTTGGATACGCCGACGCCAATAAACGAACACAATATTTACGATCAGCTTATATTATTCAGAAACCCCGAAAACGTTTGTGACGTTTTAGTTGACGGGAAGGTCTTAAAACGTAACGGAAAGATT
>CAZEYG010000294.1:0-3516 GCA_964516575.1 uncultured Defluviitaleaceae bacterium | reverse complement strand
TGATATAAATATTATGAAAATTCCTAGGGCGACTGTTGCAAAAAGCATTGTGTTTATGCTTTCGGCGGGACGTATAAGCAGCGGATGTATAAGCTCCTCAAAGCCAAACACCGAGCCGTAAAGAACGCCGAAAACCATGCTTGACATACCGATAACAGTAATTATCGCGCCTAGAGCCATGCCCTTTTTCTTATACAGGAAAAAGCCTAATAACGCCAAAACCCCGCCCTGACCCAAATCACCGAACATTATGCCGAAAAGCAAAGTATACGTTACGGCCACAAGTAGAGTAGGGTCAAATTCGCCGTAACTTGGCAGGCCATACATAGTTACAAAAAACTCAAAGGGTTTTGCAAAAAAGAAGTTTCTAAGTTTTGTAGGCGGCTTGCTGGGGATAGAATCATTGTTTTCTTCTATTATAAGGACGGCTTTGTCGTCGTCCTCCATTTCCGCTTGAAGCTTAAGAGCGTCACGCTCCGGCATCCAGCCCACGAGTATAAAAAAGTTTTTAAGCGTATGAGCCGCAAACTTTCTTGCCTCAAAAAAGCCGTGGAGCTTTTTAATATAAAGGTAAGCGCTCATAATAGAATTTTGTGATATGAGAGCGTCGTCCATCTTTTTATGGTGTAGGCTGCGGATTTCTGTTTCAAGCTCAAGTATTTTGTTCTTTTGCTCATAGTATACCTTTTTAAGGCTGCCTGTAAGGCTTTCACCTTCCAGCTCGTAGGACAGCCATATTTTTTCAAAATGGAGAGAAGAAAATATGGAAGCAACCTTATCCTTTAAATCTACGGGCACAAAATAGACGCCCCAAATGTTTTGGCCGTCGTTTTTACTGGTGACAAAAAGAATATCCTCGTCGTTATATAAGTAAGTTTCAAACTGCTTAAAGCTGCTAAGCGGCATCTTTCCGAAATGATACGTTATAAACTCAAAACGTGCCAGCTTTTCGATATTGAATTCAAGGCTGATAAACGGCTCGATTTGATTAACAAACGTTTCAAGAGCGGCCTTCTTTTCCTCAAGCCCACGAAGAGCGCTGTCTCTGTTATCGTAATATTCGATAGCGGCGTTAAGTATATTAATGGCTTCTTCCTCAGAGTTACTTTCGGCGTAATACTTAAAGCCTGATATGTTTATGCCCATATCAGATATAATCCGGCCGGCTTTATGGTATATTTGGGAAAGTGGGTTTATACCCGTATAGGCCGATATACCGCCGGAGGACGCTAGCTCCTTTGTGGCCATTTCAAGCTGAATATCGTATTTGGAAATATACTTTTCCATTACGCGGTTAAAGTCGTCCGTATGACCGGTTATGTTAATATACTTCATTTTTTCTATCAATTTCAGCCCACCTCCATGTCGTGGGTAAGAGTCAGGTATTTTAATATTTCATTGTATTCTAACCCGTAGCGAATGCCTTCCAAAAGAGAGATAATGTTCTTTTCCTCTACCTCTTTATAGAACATATAGTCTAGCGTAACCGCAAGAGATTTTGGATGTTGGACGCAGGATTTTTTTAAAACCTTAACCATTTCCTTATAAAAAACCTTTTCCAGCTTAACGTTTTCCCTAAAAAACTTACCGTAGTAACATTGGTAGATTTCGTCCATAAGTTCTTCCGATGTCTTTGTTTCTACCAAACGTTTTATTACGGCGCTGGACAACCGGTAGTTTATAGGCAGGATGTTCGTATATATTTTGTCTGAGGGAAGGTTATAGTAGGTTTTTAGCCTGTAGACCCACATGATGTTCATAAGATCCATTTCCGTGCCGATTATATGGGTCACAGTTTCTTTGTTTTCACCCTGTAAATAGGTGTCCTTCTTTCGCCATAGATTCATGTAGTAGTAAATATCCAGGTGCATCTCCAGCTCAAATAGGGTTGAAAAATCGTCGTAAATGTCATTAAGCACGGTATGAAACTCCGTGCCCTTTAAATTCTCTATAAATTCGGAAACTGTTTTGCTTGTTTCCAGCTTTGGGATGTCGATAAACAGCTTTTTGCCCAAAAGGTTATTTGCTTCCGGCAGAGAATAAGCCACGTCACGTTCATCAAACACAGAACACAACAACAGCTTTATAATATGAATCTCGTTTTTTAAGAAATAAGCGTCCAAAAACCGGCGGATTCTATGGTCAGTTATAAAGCTGTATATTCGGGAAAAGTCATCCGACAAGGAAAGCACAATTTTCCGCTCAATAGGGTTTCTTGTAAGTTCGTCGTCCCGAAGGCTTTCCATAGCAGTTTTATAGGCCGGCAACTCACGAAGACGGCGCCCAAGCTCCTCAACTGTTTTTAGCTTACTTAAAGCCACAAAATCCTCATAAACAAAGAGCATACTGCCCATAGCCTTTATTTTTGCGTTAAGACTGCTATAATCCATATGCTCACCTGCCTATATTGTAGCGTTTTTAATTATATTGTTAAATATGGCCTCTTCCCATATTTCCTTGTTAGCGGCATATTCGGCTTCAAGAGCTTCAAGCCGGCGTTTACCATCCACTTCTATTTGGGTTATTTTTTCTTTGGCCTCAATTAAAGCAGCGTTATGGAGATTTGCGGCTTTTTCGTCTGTTTCTTTGGCTGTTTTTTGTTCAATTTCTTTTTGCAGCAGCTCGATTTTTACGGTTAGGTTTTTACGTTCGTCCTCTGTTCGTTTAATAGAGCTTTCTGCGGCCTGTTCGATTTTAATAAGCTCTTCAATAATGTTTTCCATTATAACTCCGCTCCTTGCGGTATTTAAATTAAATGGTTTGTGTCGTAGGCGGTTATTATATGGCCGGATAAATCCTCGTTAACGTCTATAATAGCCAAAGCCGTTTGTTTAAAAAAGTCTCCGGCCCAAAACCGTTCAACACCGTTATGTTCCCAAATATCCATCATTGCTTTAAGGGTTACGCCGTGGCTGACTATTAGTATATTACCGCCGGCGTTTATATTTTCTTTAACAACCTGCTTTATAAATTCTTTTGTTCGGCTTTGAACATCGTAAAAGGTTTCCATACCTTCCACGTTAAATAAATGAGGCGTGTTCCAATAGCAGTGGTGCTCCTTTGGATACTCTAGCTGAACCTCATCAAGAATACGGCCTTCCCACATGCCGACGGAAATTTCCATAATCCGCTCGTCGGTTATAATATGGCTTTGGCCGGATATTATTTGAGCCGTAGTAAAAGCTCTTTCGCTGGGGCTGGAATAAACCTTAGAAAATTTAACGTCCTTAAGCCGTTTTTGTAAAAGCTGAGCCTGTAAAATACCTGTGCTCGTAAGGGGAGAATTTTTCCGTCCCTGCATTCGTTTTTCAGAGTTCCATTTTGTCTCGCCGTGTCTTGTTAGATATAATGTTGTTTTCATTTAGTATCTCCTAAATATAATTATAATACCCATATTATAGATTTTCAACTAATGATTTTGCCCAAATATTTGATAATACTCGACGTACCGATACTATAGTTTTGACAATTTCTTCCACATATGCAAGCGCCAAAACTCCATAAACAGGCAGCCCC
>CAZEYG010000293.1:0-3516 GCA_964516575.1 uncultured Defluviitaleaceae bacterium | reverse complement strand
ATGTATGGATAACAACAAAAAAACGCTTCCGGAGCTTAGAGAAAGAGCTAAGGAGCTAGGACTTAAATACGTGCAGACATATAGAAAATCCCAACTTATTCAATGGATTAGCGAGCAGGAGGCCAAGGCCGGAAACGGCCAATCGGCTTCTCTTGCGGTTAATCAAGTGGTTGAAAGCCCTGAACCGGCCGAAGATCCGGTCAGCAACCAAAGCAACGAGCTTGATAATGAGCGTGAAAAAGAAGTTGTTGAGGAAGTTGTTAAAGAAGTTGTTAAAGAAGTTGTTGATGAAACGGCTGCAAAAAGCGCTCCTGCCAATGAAGCAGAGAAAGAACCTGTTAAAGAACAACCGGAAGCAGTCGTTGAACAAACCAAATACACGCCTATACAAGCCTCACCCGACCCTTTAAAAGCAACACCTCAAACAAACGGTGAACAACCCTTAAAGCCGTATGTTCCTCTTTCGAGAGAACAGCGTAAAATAGCTACCGATGCACTGGACAGCGGCATAATAGCCGAAGGTGTTCTTGAAGTGCTTCCCGACGGCTACGGCTTCCTTAGAACCGAAAACTTTTTACCCGGCTCAAAGGATATTTATGTCTCTCCTTCGCAAATACGCCGATTCAGTCTTAAAACAGGTGATCTTGTTAAAGGCAGCATTAGAATACCAAAAGAGGGAGAAAAGTTCGGCGCTCTTTTGTATGTTAAAAGCACCAACGGCGACAACCCCGATTTAGCAGCAAAGCGCCCCAGCTTTGAAGATTTGACGCCTATTTTTCCTACCGATAAAATCCATTTGGAAACTATCCGTACAGAGCGTTCCACAAGGCTTATTGACCTTATTGCTCCTGTAGGTAAGGGTCAACGAGGCATGATTGTTGCCCAGCCAAAAGCAGGCAAAACAGTCTTGCTTAAAAAAATAGCAAGCGCAATTTTAACTAACCATCCCGACATGCATCTTATTATCCTTCTTATAGACGAGCGCCCCGAAGAAGTTACGGACATGCAGCAATCCATAACCGGCGAAAACGTGGACGTTATTTATTCTACCTTTGACGAACAACCCGAACACCACAAGCGTGTGGCCGAAATGGTTTTAGAACGAGCAAAACGTCT
Organism: uncultured Defluviitaleaceae bacterium; assembly: GCA_964516575.1. Taxonomy (GTDB): domain Bacteria; phylum Bacillota; class Clostridia; order Lachnospirales; family WRBF01; genus CAZEYG01. The sequence continues at coordinate 2,400 of CAZEYG010000293.1, read as the reverse complement.
GGTTGAGCAAGGCAAAGACCTTGTTATTTTATTAGACAGCATAACCCGCTTGGCTAGGGCATATAACCTGACTGTTGCCCCTAGCGGCAAAACCTTATCCGGCGGCCTTGATCCAACAGCCTTGCATATGCCAAAAAAGTTTTTTGGTGCAGCAAGAAACATTCAGGAGGGTGGCTCCCTTACAATTCTTGCTACGGCACTTGTAGACACAGGCAGCAAGCTGGATGATGTGGTTTACGAGGAGTTTAAGGGCACAGGTAACATGGAGCTTGTTTTGGACAGACGCCTTTCCGAAAAGCGTATTTTCCCTGCCATTGATATATTAAAATCCGGCACAAGACGTGAAGAAAACCTACTTACCACAGAGGAAATGGAAGCCATATTTACTATCCGCCGTCTTTCCTCCCATCTGCCTACTGCCGAGCTAACCGAGCAAATAACGGATATGCTTATGAAAACAGAAAACAACAAGGAGTTTATCGCCGGGATAAATTCAATGGATAAAAGAGGATAAGCCCATCCCTAACTAATATAGTATTTTTAATTACAAGAGGTGAACCCATTGAATCCCTTGTATGAAGCCCTAAGCCTTGACCCTTCTAAAGACAACTACATCGCTATAGTAGGCGGCGGCGGCAAAACATCGGTAATGTACCGCTTGGCAGAAGAATTCTATTCAAGCGGTAAATATGTCATTGCAACTACGAGCACTCATATTTTTATTCCCAATCACGTGACGGTTGTGCTTAGCAATGATAAAGAGGAAATACTGGCCGCCCTTCGCAAGGAACGCCTCATAGCAGTAGCTTCCGAATATAAGGACGACAAGCTGAAAACGCCCGATTCCGGGCTTTTTGAATATTTCGGACAAATTGCCGACAATGTAATAACAGAAGCCGACGGCGCTAGGCGTCATCCGCTTAAAGCTCCGGCGGAAAATGAGCCTGTAATCCCCGAATATGCAAATACAGTTATTGCCGTAACAGGGCTTGACGCCTTAGGTGGGAAAATTATTGACGTATGCCACCGCCCGAAAATGGTTGCAAAACTTCTAGGCATAAACGAATCCGCTATCGCAAGCCATATAATTACTCATGACGATATCGCAAAAATAATAACAAGCAGTAATGGTTATAAAAAAGCTGTTACATTAAAACATAAGTTTATAGCTGTATTAAATAAAGCTGATACAATTGAAGCTGAACACGACGCAGAAATTATCGCCGAATTAATTAAAGACAAAGGCGTTCAAAACATTACAATAAGCGCCATTCGGCTTAACAAATGGAGGAAATATCCATGCTAGCAATAATAAAAGGAGCCGGCGACTTGGCTACGGGCGTAGCAGTCAGGCTTAAAAACTCCGGTTTTGATATTATAATGACGGAAATCTCCGAGCCTACAACCGTCCGGCGAACTGTGGCCTTCTCTACTGCCGTTTATTTGGGGCAAACTATAGTCGACAGCGTTATGTGTAATTTGGCGAAAAATGCGGAACATGCTGTCAGCATAATAAACGAAGGCAGCGTCGCCGTAATAGTAGACGAAGACGCCGATATTATCAAAAAGCTAAAACCACGAATTGTTATTGATGCTATAATTGCGAAGAAAAACACCGGCCTTTCAATTAATGATGCGCCTATAGTTATCGCTTTAGGGCCGGGCTTTACAGCCGGCGAGGATTGTCATGCCGTTATCGAAACAAAACGAGGGCACTATCTTGGCCGGGTTATTTATGACGGCAGCGCAATGCCAAATACCGGCGTACCCGGTGATGTAGGCGGGTATACGACAGAGCGTATTTTAAGAGCCCCTTCCGACGGAGTGTTTATACCTTATATTTCCATTGGCAGGCGAGTAACCGCTGGAGGTATTATCGCTAAGGTTAACGATGAGCCTATTATTGCGGAAATTGACGGCATAGTTAGAGGTATGCTTCAAAAGGGCACAAGAGTAACAAAGGGTATGAAATGCGGCGACATAGACCCTCGCTGCGAAGAAGCCCATTGTTTCAGCGTGTCGGACAAAGCCCGCTCAATAGGGGGCGGCGTTCTTGAAAGTATTCTTCATTTGCTCGGAGGAGTAAACAATGTTTAAGTTTTACGATATAGCAACTATGATGTTAAAGAATGGTACGGTTTATATTGTTACGGTAATAGGCGGGGATTTGGATGGCAAATGCCTTACTGCAGAGAAAATCCTTATAAGGGACAAGGAAGTTGTGGCCTTTACTTCAGGTTTAGTGGACATATCTCATGACATAGCGGCTGCGGCGGAGCTTAAAAGCGCCCCTTATACATGGCATTGGAACGGCTTAACCCTTTTTACCGAGCCTGTGGCAAAAAGGCCTAGGCTTATACTTTTAGGCGGCGGTCATGTAGCTCTTGCGGCCGCAAGGCT
>CAZEYG010000292.1:0-3526 GCA_964516575.1 uncultured Defluviitaleaceae bacterium | reverse complement strand
CTAAAACTACCATAATGTGATAGTATATTACTAATAATCCCTGTTTAGAATGGTTTCAAAATGGAATAAGTTATTAGGAGGTGTCGTTATGCGGGAAACAAAAGTACTTACTCTTGTGCTTTCTGTAGAGAACAGATTTGGCGTTTTAACAAGGATTACAACCCTTATCCGCCGTGAGGGCTTTAACATAAAAAGCATAACTGCGGCAGAATCCAAACTGAGTAATATTTCAAAAATTACTATTGATATTGAGTGTGTTGAAGTGCTTATGCCTTCTATCGTCGAAAAGCTGCTTTCCATGATAAGCATAAAGGACGTCCAGGTTTATGAGCCGTTAAGCCATTTGCGCCGGGAGCTTTTGGTGTTTAGAGTTTTGTCAGGAGAAGAGGGGCCAGCTGTCTCCTTAGCTCTAAGTTATGGGGCAAGGCAGATTGAGCCGGGCATTTATGAAATATCCGCTTCCCCAACCGACATTAACGATGTCATGGAAAAAATGTCCGCTGTTGCGGAAATCAGCTTTTCACGCAGCGGAAGCCTTCTTTTTGAACGAAGCGGCGTTTAGAAAGGCGGAAGGGATGTATATGGGAAACTTATCTGATAAGATTTTTACTATTCTAGCTATCAACCCCGGCTCAACCTCAACAAAGGTTTCGGTTTATAAAAATGAAAAACCTGTTGTTTTGGAAACTATACGGCATAAAAAAGCCGATACAGAGCAATTTAAAAATATTTTGGAGCAAAAAGAGTTTAGAGCAAAAGCAGTTACCGACGCTTTGAAAAAATCCGGCGTAGCTTTAAGTGATATAGACGCCGTTGTTGGCAGAGGTGGCCTTCTAAAGCCAATGGAAAGCGGCACATACCCAATAAACGAAAAAATGTTAAAGGACTTAACCGTTGCCATAGCCGCTATTCACGCCTCATCTCTAGGCGGAATTATCGCCTATGAAATAGGAAAGAAATACAACCTACCTTCCTTTGTTGTAGACCCTGTTGTGGTTGATGAAATGGAGCATTGTGCCAAGCTGAGCGGTATACCGGGAGCAGAACGCTCAAGTAAGTTCCACGCCTTAAACCAAAAATCCGTAGCAAGGCATTGCGCCGCCGATATGGGTATGGAATATGAAAACTGCCGGTTTGTGGTTGCACATATGGGCGGCGGCATAAGCGTCGGCGCTCACCGTTACGGTAGGGTTATCGACGTAAACGATGGCATGAGCGAAGGCCCATTTTCCCCGGAGCGATGTGGCAGCGTGCCTCTTTGGCAGGTAATAAAGATGTGTTTTTCCGGCGATTATACAGAGCAGGAAATGATGGATTATACATCAAAAAACGGCGGCATGATAGCTTATCTAGGGACAAACGACCTTAGAGAATGCGAACAGATGATTATGCAGGGTGATGAATTTGCCGTGTTGGTTTTGGAATCGATGGCTTATCAGGTGGCAAAGGAAATCGGTGCAATGGTAGCCGTGCTGGAGGGGCGTGTTGACGCTATTATTCTAACCGGCGGCTTAGCCTATTCCAATAGGTTTACAGGCAGTATTAAACAGCGTGTAGGGCTTATAGCGCCGGTTAAAACATACGCCGGCGAAGAAGAAATGCTTGCTCTGACAGAGGGTGCGCTAAGAGTTCTTAGAGGCACAGAACAACCTAAAACATATATTTAGCCGGCAGTTTGTATTATAATAATATTCTTAATAATATTCTAAGGAGGAAACATTAATGAACATTACTGTAGAAGTATCAGCAAGGCATATTCATCTTTCTCAGGAGCATTTAGACATTCTTTTTGGCAAAGGTTACGCCCTTAATTACAAAAAGGAGCTTTCCCAGCCCGGCCAATTTGCTTGCAGCGAGAAGGTAGAGGTTATAGGCCCTAAGGGCTCATTTAATATGAGCATTCTTGCGCCTTTAAGAAAAGCAACCCAAGCTGAAATTTCCGTAACCGACGCTAGAAAAATCGGAGTTGACGTTTTTGTCAGAGATTCAGGAGATATTACAGGTTCAGCAGGTGCTGTGCTTAAAGGCCCCGCCGGCGAGGTTACTATTAATGAAGGCGTAATAGTCGCCGGACGACATATCCACCTATCAAATGCTCAAGCCGAAAAGATTAATGCGAAAGACGGCGAGCGGGTTGATGTAGCTGTAGAAGGCGCAGACAACCGCTCTGTTGTGTTTAAAAACGTGTTAATCCGTGTAAACAAGGACTTTAACGCTGCTATGCATATTGATACGGACGAAGCCAACGCCGCCGGGATTTATTCAGGCGGAGAAGGAACTATTCTCTAACAAATACAAAACCCCCTTTATGCCATGAGCGGCGTAAAGGGGGTAAAATTAGCTATAAATAAATTATGAATATTACTTCACAAACGCCGCCATATCGTCAATAACTCTTTGGTCAACAGACGACGGAATATTATATTCCTCCAGCATAGGTTTACCTTCAGATTTCATAAAAAGATGGTTTAAATCATCATACAATATAAATTTGGCTTGCTTATTGTCTTTTAATATGTCCTTCCACATTACATAATCCTTGTCTGCATAAACCTGAAAATCCTTACCTCCTTGCAGAATCAAAAACGGCTTATCTATTTTCTTTGCTAAGTCAGGCGTATTATTATCAAGCAAATCTTTTAAATAATAAGCAGGCATACCAAATATGGTTGAGCTTAAAAGTTCTTTTTCATCCAAACTATTCAGCTTAGCAAGCTTTTCTTTTTCTGCCTCTACAATCTTTTGCAACTCTTTCCTTTTTGCTTCATCAGGCACCACCGATATAGAATCATTGTTTTGGTCAATAACTATATCTACCAGGCTTCTTGGGCTTCCGGCTAATGAAATAATACCCTCAAACAAACCACCGCTTTCGCTTTCAATCCTTGGCGCAACCATACCGCCTAGGCTATGCCCGGCTAAATAAACCTTTTTGTAACCTTGGTCCTTTAAAAGCTTTCCGGCGCTTATGGCGTCGTCTATCGTTTCTTCCTTAACGGTTATGGTTAAAACTTCTTTTTCTGTTAGCTTTGAGCCGTATGCAGATGTTCTTTTGTCGTAACGTAAAACGTCAATCCCTTTTTGGGCAAGTCCGAAAGCAATATCTCTAAACGGCTTGTTTGCAAAGATTGTTTCGTCCATATCCTGGGCCCCTGAGCCATGAACAAGAACAACAGCAGCTTCGGATTTTTCACCCTTCTGCTTTGTGATTTTTCCGTTAAGCTCCCATTTGCCGCCTTTGTTTATCGTTACATCTGTTTCTTCAAGACCTTCGGGTAATGCCTTTTTAGATGTTACCTCACCGTTTCCTTCAGGCTCGTAGTAGTTAAAATAAAGCCCACCTACTTTGCCTTCGCCATCATAGGAAATCATTGAGCTTATACCCCTTTCTTCAAAGGCAGCGTATAATATTATGACCTGATAACCGTCTTTATTTTGCTTTTCTGCTTTCTCTATTTTAACAAACTTACCGGCGCCTTTTGTTACGCCGTTCCAAGCGTCTCTAAGTTTAGCTTCGGGTAAAGAG
>CAZEYG010000291.1:0-3537 GCA_964516575.1 uncultured Defluviitaleaceae bacterium | reverse complement strand
AAGGAAGGCAGGAAAACAACCGTTCTGTTATCCTTACATCAAACACCTGGGGATATGACAAGGTTGGCACAATTAGAAAGGAGCTTAATAACTAAGATTTAAAAACAAAAAGCCGAGAATTGCCACCCCCGGCTTTATCTTCAAGAGCTTATCACATAAAACCTACCCCTTCCTGCCAAAGCATTTCCTCTCTATAAACGCCACACCCTGATACATAAAGGCTGACAACACGCAGAGTATAATAACACTCATCATGACCCAGTCCATTTTAAATACCTAATACCACATACAGATAGGTATCATGGGAGGGGTTTTTTTGCTAGGGTGATTATTTAATAGGTTTTAGCCAAAAGGCCAAGTATGTGCTAATATCGTTAAACTAAAAATCCCTGCTATGGATACAGCTGTAGCTGAACTCATTACACTTCCTTTAGGAAATAAAAGAACGGCTGATTGGGCACAATAATGTATGTAATCTTTGATGAAGCCTTCGTACTTCCCATATATATATTGGTGAAACAAAGTTAGCGGTTCTATGATCGTTTGGCAGATCAGGATGCTGTAATAAACACCCTGACCTTTTAGCGATTATCTTTGCACCCGGCCTGAACCGTCCCCTGCTTTTAAGGCTTCAACATCCTTTACCCTTACCCTGTTGAAGTCACCCATTATAGAATGCTTCAGACAACTGGCGGCTACGGCAAATTCCAAAGCCTCCTGCTTGGTGGTGTATGTATTAAGGCCGTAAATAAGCCCTCCGGCAAAGGAGTCTCCTCCACCTACCCGATCGATTATGTCTCTTATTTTGTAGCGGCGGCTTTGAATAAACCCTTCTTTTGACAGCATACATGCAGACCAGCCGTTAATATCTGCGCTTTCGCTTTCCCTTAGCGTAATGGCTAAGGCGGAAAGGTTAGGGTATTTGTCCATAACTGCTTTTGCAAGCTGTTGATACTTATCCGCATCCAGTTGTCCGCTTTCGACCTTAACATCAATTGTAATGCCTAGGGATTTCTGGCAGTCCTCTTCATTGGCAATGGCTACGTCTACATACTTAATCAATTCACTCATAACGTCTGGAGCCTCAACCCCATATTTCCAGAGATTCTTGCGGTAATTTAAATCACAGGAAACGATAATGCCCTGATTCTTTGCATACTTTACCCCTTCCAACGAAAGCTCCATTAAAGACTGGGACAGCGCAGGGGTAATGCCGGTTATGTGAAACCATGTTACGCCGTCAAAGGCTTTCGCCCAATCAATATCCCCCGGCTTGGCGTTGGCAATGGACGAACCGGCTCTGTCGTAAACCACCTTGCTGGGAAGCTGGTTTGCTCCGGCTTCCAAAAAATATATGCCCATGCGGCCGCTGCCCCGCAAAATCTCACCTGTGTCCACGCCAAACCGGCGAAGCTCCTTAACGCACTCGTCTGCAATGACGTTGTCTGGTAAAACAGTAAGAAACTCTGCCTGTATGCCAAAGTTTGCAAGGGATACAGCCACATTAGCCTCGCCTCCCCCGAAGGTAGCCTCCATAACCGGGGACTGAAACAGCCTCTCCACATTGGGCGGTTTTAAACGCAGCATGATTTCTCCAAATGTCAGTACTTTCATTATATCCTCCTGTCTTGCATTTATTTTGCGCAATTTATAATTGGGAGGTTAGCAAATGGATTGCAAAGCCTCCAATCTCTTTTTCCAAATAGATGGCTATAAGCCTGCCGTTGTTATATTTTGCGCTTGATTTGTCGAAGGTTATGCCTTGGCGTTCAAGATAAGCTATCGCCCGGTGAATGCTGTTGGTTTTAACAGCTATATGTCCGTTTTTGCCCAGGCCGACACCATGGGTTATCTCAATAGCAGAGCTGGCAAATGTTGAGCTGTTGCCAACCTTAACCGCGAAGCCGAATAACCTGCCGAAACCCTCCGAAATATCCAAGGCATTTTCTTTGCTTTGTTCGTTTATGCCAAGATGAGCGAAATTAAAGCCTAGCAGTATTTCCACTGCCTTCTTTGCATTTTCTGTAATACCGCTGTAGTTCCCTGCATTAATGTCGGCAGGTTTGCATAGCCAGCCTCCCCCAATGGCCGCCACATACGGCTTATCGGCGTAATCTGCCAGATTGTCGTTGTTGACCCCGCCTGTGGGTATAAAGTTTATTCCGGCTGATTCATAAGGCCCGTTTAGCGCTTTAAGGGCATTTATTCCGCCGTATACATCAGCCGGGAAGAACTTGACGGTTTTAAGGCCGTAGCTCATGGCGGCTTCTATTTCTCCGGGGGTAACACAGCCGGGGGTAATGGTTATATCATTATTACAAGCCCATTTGACGACCTCGTGATTAAGGCCGGGGGATACCAAAAACTGTGCGCCTGCCTCCTTTGATTTTTGAGCGGCTTCTACGCTAAGCACAGTGCCTGCGCCAACAAGCATATCTGGGCAGTTTTTGGCAACCTGCTCAATGGCTTTAAGGCCGGCTTCTGTGCGGAGTGTAATCTCCATTACGTCAATACCACCGGCTAAGAGCGCATTGGCCGTATCTACAGCTTTACCAGCATCCTCAATTACCACAACAGGAACTAAGCCGGTTGTTTTAATTCGTTCAATAGCGTTCATATGTACCTCCTTTTTGTTAGGCCTAATACCTAAGAATACAAACCGGCTGCCCGGCTTCTTCCTGCATATTAAGTGGTTCAAGTAGGTTGTTTGAGCGGTTAAAATGGAGGGCCGTCAAGGTTTTTGAGTCTTGATTGGCAATAATTATATTGTCACCAAAGAGTGTGAAGTCTCTTGGTGCTTTCCCACCGGTCTTGCAAATATCTAGAATGTTTAGCGTGCCTTCTTCTGTGACAGAATACGCCGTGATAGTATCGCTTCCACGGTTAGAAACAAATAGGAATCCGCCGTCATCAGAAAGTTTGATTGCCGCCGAGCGGTTATCCTTTAGAGCGTTTTCAGGCAGCGAGTGAATCTCTTGCTTTAGGATATACTTTCCGTTTTCAAGGTGATAGACAAATACGTTGCCGGTCAGCTCACCGATTACAAACATCCAAGCCTTGTTGGACGGATGAAATGCCATGTGACGAGCACCGTTCCCGCTAGGAATACGAATGTCCAAGCCGGTTTTTTCAAGGGTTCTCTTTTCCGGGTTTAGCCCGTAGCAAAATATCGTATCGAGGCCCAAGTCACATACAAACAGCATACCATCGTGATATTCCGAATAATGAACATGTGGCTCTGACTGGCGGATAGGATCTGCACCCGAACCCGTATGCTTTATAAACTCACATATCCCTAAGGGCAACCCAGCGGAATCAAGCTCAAACATCGCAAGGCTTCCGCTGGAATAGTTAGCAACAAAGAGAAACCTTTCATTATCGTCCAGTGCAAGGTGGCATGGATCAGCGCCCCTTGAAGGTAATGTGCATACCTTATCAAAGCCGCCGGAATCTGTCATAAAAGCAGAAATATTACCGCCAGAAGCCAGCTCCTCAACTGAATACAAAAGGCCGTTTCGGCGCTTTAAAAGATATGAT
>CAZEYG010000290.1:0-3566 GCA_964516575.1 uncultured Defluviitaleaceae bacterium | reverse complement strand
TGCAATACACTTTGAAGCCCCGCCAAGTCAGCAGAATATGAACACGCTTGTTGAGCTGATTAACTCGATGGAAACAAGGGAAGAAGCTGTATACTGTTAATGAAGTTATTGATAACTTTACTATCAATAGCTATTAAAACAGTGCAGACGGCTCACTTATGGCATATGTAACCGCTGTGCTGACTGGAGGTGATACCCCCTGTACGGCTTTTTTCTTCTGAATTAGCCGTTCTCCATTCCCACGTTCCCCGAGCCCTCCGTAACCCAACAGTAAACGAATGACAATGAGTTGCTGTTGATACGGACAAGGGATAAGCTACCCCCCACTTATGGCAGTGCAGCTTAGACCGCAGGGCGTGATAGGTGTCCGTAGACACCGCACTCTTTAGCAGCCATAGGCGGCAAGCACCCTGCAAGGGCCCCGCGGGAGCGCCCACGTCACTTTCGGCGTAGCCAAAGTGTCATAGTGGGTAATATACTTTGAAAAGTATATGAAAATCGTTCGCCTACCACCGCAAAAAAGAAAGGAAGTGGCGTTCCTCGACAAGTCACAGCCACTTCCTCCACGACCACCAAAGGCAAGCCGTATGATTATTTTAGCATAAACGGACTGTCCTTTCAAGTGGCCTACAAAAAGAAAGGATAATGACTATGCGTAAAATTTTAGAAGATTTCTTTTATGGCAAGCTGTACCCTTATGAAAAGGTAGTACCGCAAAAACCCGAATACCTCAACACACATAATAAAATCAGTGAAATAGAGGAAACGCTCAAAAGCAAAATGCAAGCAGAGGATTACAAGCTCATAGAGAGAATAGAGTGCCTGTTTGGCGAATCCTCAACGCTATACGGTGAATCCTGTTTTTCCTATGGTTTTAAGATAGGTATACTGCTGATGTGTGAGGTATTTTCCGATAAACCCGACTTCATACCTGCTGAAAAAGAATAATGCTCGAAAAGAAATGCCGTCCGCAATGGGCGGCTTTTTAATTTCTCAAATATGAGAAAAACGGTTTTTTTAAGCCAAATTCTCACTTTTGAGATATACCGCACAGCACTAAAGATTTTGCTACCATACAAACAGTAGCAACAGGAAAGGAGAGATGCTATGTCAAAAACAGACCGTTGTGTCGTCCGCAATGAAGCCTACAAACGTGACGCCTTAAACATCAGAGAACGGCACAACGAACGCAAAAACGAGGAATACCAAAACCCCGACATCATTCCCGAAAGAGCCGCCCTAAACGTACATTTCAAACGGTGTGAGGGCACATATGCGGAAGCCTTTGACCAACGGGAAAAAGACGGCATTATCAGCACAAGAGGGCTTAAAGCAGACGCAAATATCGTTGATGAGATGATATTTGACGTAAATACAGCCTACTTTGAGAGAAACGGCGGTTACGACTATGCCAAAGCCTTTTTTGAGGAAGCTTATCGTTGTGCTGTGAATGAAATCGGTGGTGAGCAATATGTCCTCTCTGCCGTAATGCACGCTGATGAGAGGAATAAGGGCTTATCAGAGGACTTGGGGTATGATGTATACCACTATCATTTACATGTTGTCTATGTGCCGATTGTCCAAAAAGAAGTCAAGTGGACAAAGCGTTGCAAAGACCCTGCACTTGTAGGAACAGTAAAAGAGGTTATAAACCAAGTAAGTCACAGCAAGCGTTGGGGTATTGAAAAAGGTGTTGATGAGAACGGCAAGAAAACAGTCAAAAGTGTTTATTCACAGCTTCAAGACAGCTATTTTGAGCATATGCAAGCCGCAGGATACGTTGGTTTTGAACGTGGTGTCCGTGGCAGTACAGCCGAACATTTATCTAATTTGGAGTATAAAGCACAGCAAGAAGCGGCGCGGCTTGAGGGTTTGGAAAAAACTATCTTACAAAAGGAAAATCAAGCCGCAAGCCTTGATAAAAAGGTTGATACCAAGCAAAAACAGCTTTCAAGCGTTGAAAAACAGCTTGATACAGCAAAAACCAATGCTTATATGTTTGATGAAATTGACGGTATGGCAAAGAAAACCTTGCTCGGGAAGATTGAGCTTACCCCTGCTAACTGGCAAGAGGTATCTACCCTTGCTAAGAATGGCATAACTGCAAAAACAGAGGTTAAGCAACTTAAAGAAAAGCTGACGGCCGCCCAAAATGAAACAAATGAATACAAACGGCGATACAATCAGCTTTTAGAGAACACTCGCGATTTTATCAAAGCTATAAAGCTTTCTCCGCAAAAGGTAAAAGACTTCATTGCTAACACTTTAACCCAAGAAAAGCAACAACCCCAACAACCGCAAATAATACCCGAAATTAAGCGTAAAAGGACGGTGAATGAGCTTTAATGAATGACAACTTAAAACTAATCAATATGAAGGATGTAGCCGTGGAAGAAATTAAATGGCTGTGGTATCCGTACATTCCGTTCGGGAAAATCACTATTTTGCAAGGTGACGGCGGTGACGGTAAAACCACTTTAATACTTGCAATAGCCGCCGCTACTACGCAAGGCTCACCTTTACCCGAAAGCGATTCCTTTTTTCCGCAGGTAAATGTCATTTATCAGACCGCCGAGGACGGTTTGGGCGATACGATAAAGCCACGGCTTATACAGGCCGGAGCGGATTGTAGCCGTGTTCTCGTCATTGATGAGAGCGAAAAGGAGCTTACTTTAAGCGATACACGCATTGAACGTGCAATCACTCAAACAAACGCTAAACTGTTCATTCTTGACCCCTTACAGGCATATTTAGGGGCAACCGTGGATATGTACCGTGCAAATGAGGTGCGCCCCATATTCAAGCAGTTAAGCCTTGTGGCAGAGAAAACGGGCTGTGCTGTCGTTATTATCGGGCATATGAATAAGGGCAACGGCAAAAGTCAATACAGGGGGCTTGGGAGCGTCGATATTCAGGCGGCGGCACGGAGCGTTCTTACATTAGGCAGAATAAAGGAAAATCCGTATTTAAGGGCGTTTGTGCAAAGTAAATCTAATCTTGCCCCCGAGGGTTCAGCGATTGCCTATGAGCTTGACCCTGAAACAGGCTTCAAGTGGATAGGCAAATATAAAATAGGTATTGATGAGCTGCTTTATGGCAGTGGTACACCAGAGCCTAAGGACAGCATACTTGACCGTGCCATTACTTTGTTGAAAAAAGCACTTGCGGAAAGAGAAATGCCCGCAACCGAGCTGTTTCAAATGGCTGAGGAACAGGGTATTTCCCAAAGAACGCTTAAAACTGCAAAGGCAGAGATAAAGGCAAAGTCATACAGGCGTGATAATCACTGGTATTGGGCGTTACCTAATATTAACACACACAAAGCACCGCAAGAGGGCAACAATGCAAGCGGTATATAACTATAAAACCCTGCACTCTTGTTTTTTGCACACTTAATTTTGGCAACCGTGCAATAAGATGGCAAAGCTCTATAAGGATAAAACCCTTGCCCTGTTGCACTCTTGAAAGCGAAAGGAGAGATTTTATGACCCAAAATATCGGAAATACCGCATTAAAACATACTTTTTCTCAAACACCTGTTATCAGCCGTAAAATTGGTAATGTAA
>CAZEYG010000289.1:0-3568 GCA_964516575.1 uncultured Defluviitaleaceae bacterium | reverse complement strand
CATTGCTTGCGTCATAATGCAATATTTATCAGTTTTATAAATATATATCACTTATTAATAAAAGTTATATTTCATTTTATTAAAATTGCATAATAAATACTTATATGTTATACTAATCATGTAAACTTATATAATTATCTGCTGGGGAGACAACACAATTTATCATGAATAAACAAGAAAACAACGAGCCTCAAAAGCCGCTTATGTGCTCCAAAAATATTATCCGAATAGATGGAGGAAAAGTTATTAGAACCACTGATATTGTTATAACTGAATTTCCTCTGAAAATAAGCGTAAATGGAAAACATTATTCTACTCTTTACTGCACCCCCCAATATATAAATGAGCTGGCAGTCGGGCATTTATATACAACCGGTAAAATGAAAAGCAAGCAACAGCTTATTAAAACTTATATAAATGGTGAAAACGCAAGCATTCAACTTGATTCTAATATATCAGGCATTTGTACTAATAACCCTGAGCCTTGCAAGATTAGCCATGACACTGTTTTAGGAATTGTCGAAAAAACCCTTACCTACTCTAAGCTGTTTTCGGCTACCGGCGGCGTTCATTGCGTAGGGCTTTTCAAAGACGATAATGAGGTTATAATTATTGAAGATGTGGCAAGGCACAATGCTGTGGATAAAGTCATAGGTTATTCTATCCTTAGGGACATTCCGCTTAGCGATAAAATCATCGTGTTCAGCGGGCGAATTTCTTATGACATGCTTAGCAAAGTTATTTCAGCGGGTATTAAAATTATCCTTTCAAAATCCGCCCCAACAAACCTTAGCCTAGATTTGGCTATAACAAACAATATAACAATAGCCGGCTTTATAAGAAATAACAGAATGAATGTTTACTGCGGGAACCACAGAATTATACTAACGGAAAGGGAGTCTCTATGATTAAGCTAACAATCAATGGACGAAATATCAGCGTAAAGGAAGGCACTACAATATTTAAAGCTGCTGAACAACTGGGCATATTAATACCCAACTTTTGTTATGACGAAAGGGTAAAAGCTCTTGATACCAATAATTTAATGAAAAATTGCAGTGAAAACGGCGACTGCAAAATATGTTTGGTGGAGGTTAAGGGCAGTTTAAGCCTTCCAACATCCTGTAATACGGCTGCAAAAGATAACATGATTGTTTGGACGGAAAGCCCATCTGTTATAGAAGCACGCCGTGAAATACTTTTGGGTTTACTTGCCAAACATCCTCTTGACTGCGTAAACTGCAAAAAACTTGGCAACTGCAAGCTGCAAACCTACTGCTATAAATACGAAATAGAAGCGCCTGCCTATACAATTAAAAAAGACCACCAGCCAATAGATGACTCAAACGATTTTTACTACTCCGAAATGGATAAGTGTTTATCCTGCGGCAGATGTGTCCGTACCTGCCGTCAGCTTATGGGTATAGGCGCAATAACAATGGAGCAAAGAGGTGTTTCACCCAAAATATCTCCTCCTTTTGGAAGGAAATTGAAAGAAAGCTCTTGCGTATCCTGCGGAAATTGTGTTTCCTCTTGCCCCGTCGGCGCATTAATGCCAAAGTTTGAAAACAACTTCCGGTATTGGGAAACAAAAAAGGTTCCAACTACATGTACATATTGCGGCGTTGGCTGCCAAATGAATTTGATTGTTGCGGGAGACAAAGTTGTAGATGTTGAGCCGCTTATGGGCCCGTCAAATGAAGGGTTGCTTTGCGTCAAAGGCAAGTTTGCCTTTAACTTTATAAATCATAAGGATAGGCTGAAAACCCCTTTATTACGTAAAAACGGAAGCCTTGAGCCTGCCACATGGGAAGAAGCCTATAACGTTATACTTAAAAAAGTTAACGAAACAAAAGCCGCTTTTGGTTCCGATTCAATAGCAGGTTTTGCTTCGGCCCGTGCCACAAACGAAGAAAATTATCTTTTCCAGAAGTTTATGCGTGCAGTTATCGGGACAAATAATGTCGACCATTGTGCGCGCCTTTGCCATAGCTCAACTGTCGCCGGTTTAGCGGCCTCCTTAGGCTCCGGCGCAATGACAAACGGTTTTGCCGACGTTCGTAATTCAGATGTGATTTTTATAACAGGCTCTAACACTACCGAAGCTCATCCTGTTATGGGCGCATTTATAAGACAAGCTAAAGCAGCCGGTAAAAAACTAATTGTTGCAGACCCGATAGCCATACCTCTTGCCAAAGAGGCCGATATTTTCCTTCAAATCAAGCCAGGCACATCAGTTGCGTTGTCCAACGGTTTGATTAACCACATATTGCAAAGTGGGTTAGAGGACAAGGAATATATTAAACAATTTACGGAAGGTTTTGACGAGTTAAAGGAAGCTGTTAAGGAGTATACAACCATAAGAACGGCGGAAATCTGCGGAGTAAAAGAAGAGGATATCCGAGCCGCCGCTGAATTATACGCAAGTAATAAATCATCAATTATATACAGCATGGGAATTACCCAGCATATTAACGGCACGGATAACGTTCTTAGTATATCAAACCTTGCCCTTATAACCGGCAATATCGGAAAACCCGGAACAGGCGTTAACCCTCTTCGTGGGCAAAACAACGTTCAGGGTTCTTGTGATATGGGCGCCTTACCCGGCGATTTAACAGGTTATCAGAAAGTAACAAACCCAGATGCCCGGGAAAAGTTTGAAAAAGCATGGGGCACAAGGCTCTCGGATAAACCCGGTCTTACCGTAACAAAAACTATACCGGCTATATTGGACGATAAAATAAAGCTGCTGTATATTATGGGCGAAAACCCTGCCGTTTCAGACCCGGACAGTCATCACACAGCCGAAGCGCTTAAAAAAGTATTTCTTGTTGTTCAGGACATATTCCTAACAGAAACGGCTCAATATGCCGACGTTGTTCTTCCGGCCTCCTGCTTTGCCGAAAAGGACGGCACGTTTACAAACTCAGAGCGGCGGGTTCAACGGATAAGGCAGGTTATAAACCCACCAGGCGAGGCTAAGGCCGATTGGCAGATACTTACAGAGCTTTCAAACCTTTTTGGTTATAAATGCAGCTATGATTCTCCAATGGCTATTATGGAGGAAATACGCTCCATTACTCCTTCTTACGGCGGGATAAGTTATGAGCGTATCGAAGAAGTGGGCTTATGCTGGCCATGCCCGGACGAAAACCATCCCGGCACTCCTATATTACATGTTGAAAAACCAATACGTGGAAAGGGTTTGCTTGTTCCTCTTAAATGGAAGCCGTCGCCGGAAACCGAACATGAAGATTTCCCGCTGGTTTTAATAACAGGCCGAACACTACCCCACTACCATACCCGTACAATGACGGCACGGAATAAATCTGTTCAGTCGTTTATGCCGGATCAGTTTATGAGCATTAACCCTAAGAAAGCTGCTGAACTTGGCATAATTGACGGAGAGAAGGTTAAGGTTACATCATTACGTGGCTCAATTATTATAACCGCCAAAATCTCTGACAGCGTAACGGAAAATCAAATATTTATTCCGTTCCACTGGGACTCAGGCGCAAATGTTTTAACGAATGCCGAGTTGTTAGACCCGGTGTGTTCTATACCC
>CAZEYG010000288.1:0-3593 GCA_964516575.1 uncultured Defluviitaleaceae bacterium | reverse complement strand
AAAAAGCTAAAAAAGAGCGTAAAGATGCCGAGCTTAAGGAAAAGGAAAGAGAACGTCAGCAAAAGGCTGCGGAAGAGACCGCCGCCGCAAGGCAGGAAGCTGAACGGCTGGCAGCCGAATTAGCTGAAAAACTTGCAGAAAAGAACAAAGAAAAGGAATGTGCAGGTTGTGGTAAGCTTTTCCCCCCTACTGAAGCAGACAACAATTTGTGCCCCGATTGCCTTGCCGACCGTGCAAAAATAATTGATGTAATCCTCCGTGGAATGTTAGGTGCGGCAATTGCCCCAAGCGCGGAAAAAGCTATAGGCCCTTCGCCTATTAAGGGCTTTGAAAAAATAAAATTTTTAGGAAAAGGTGGCATGGGCGAGGTCTGGAAGGTTCGTGAAACAAGCACAGGAAAATTCTTTGCATTAAAAACTATGGTACCCCAAGTGAAAGCAGATGAAACCGCCAAAAAGCTCTTTGTTCGGGAAGCGGATATAGGCAAATGCCTTAATCATAAAAACATCGTAGGTACTTATCAAACGGGTTGTGCCAACGGCGTATTTTACATATTAATGGATTTGTGCGAAGGTGGCAGTGTTGATACCTTAATGGAAAGACAAGGCGGCAAGTTATCCCTTACCCAAGCCACTTATATCATCCTGCAAGTGCTTTCCGGCCTTTCATACGTACACAACGTGGATATAGAAGTGGAAACGAAAAAGGGCTTTTTCAAAGGCAAAAAAGATGCCCATGGTGTAGTACACAGGGATTTTAAGCCGGGTAACATCTTTTTGTCGGATACATCTTCAAAACCTGTCGCAATGGTTGCGGATTTCGGAATGGCAAAGGCTTTTGACACCGCCGGTCTGTCACACATCACTAAAAGCGGCACGATAATGGGCACGCCGGTGTTTATGCCCCGCCAACAGGCCATTGATTTTAAGTACGCTAGGCCTGATGTAGACGTTTGGGCGGCGGCGGCTAGTTACTATAACATGCTAACCGGCCAATTTCCGAAAAACTTTCGTTCAGGTAAAAATGTCTGGCAGGTTATTGTGACGGAAAAAGCGGTGCCTATACGCAGGCATGATTCAACTATTCCCGAAAGGCTTGCCGCCGTAATAGACAAGGCGCTTATAGAAGAGCCTTTAATTGGGTACACAAAAGCGGCGGATTTAAGGCGTGATATAATATTGGCACTGCCAAACAACATTAAGAGTGCCGTCAAAGAGGTAATCCAATGAAAGCGATAAAACCTACGTTATTTGACTTTTTATACAAAGGAACAGGCAAAACGGATATTGGAGTAAGGCGGCAAAATAATCAAGATGAGATAGTTCTCTGCCCCGAGCTTGGTTTCTTTGCAGTGTCCGACGGCATGGGTGGCCTAACATACGGCAAGCTGGCGGCGGAATTTGTAGTCAAAACCATACCCGGCTTAATGGAAATGAGCGGGAATGAATTCAAAATCCATAAAGATGTTAATAAAGCCGCCGCCGCATTTCAAACCTCTGTGGTTATGATGAGCGACAACTTATATGAAGCTGCCAATACTGAAAAACTGATTTCTTATGGTGCAACTTTCGTAGGAGTTTGGTTTATTAAATACACGGCTATATTTTGTTGCCTTGGAGACAGCCGGGGGTATTTGTTATCAAAATACCAAAAGCGAATACGGCAAATTACCGAGGATCAAAACATTGGAGCTATCCTTGTGAAAAATGGGGAACTTACCCCTTTACAAGCAAAGGAACACCCGGCAAGCTCACGGCTTACAGCTTTTGTAGGCATGAAATCCCCTGCTACGCCCCAAGTGTTTATTGTAGACGTAAAACCCGGCGACCGCCTTTTGTTATGCAGTGATGGGCTTTACGGCATGGTTTCAGATGGCGATATTACTCATATAGTGCGTTCAAGCCGTAGTCCCCAGCGTGTATGCCAAAGATTGATTGACAAAGCAAACAAAAACGGCGGCAGAGATAATATTTCTGCTGTGTATGTTAGAATAATGTGAGGAGGTATGGGTTATGGCATCGGATGATAAAACTGTATTTGACCCAGGTACGACAGTTCCGGAGGATAACAAAACAGCCATTTGTATGGATGAGCTTACAAGACTTAATTCAAGTGAAACAGTAGCAGAAGGCGGTTCTTACGATATGCAAGTCCAGCCTTTTGATTCTTCTTCTACCGTTTATGAAAAGGGACATACCATTATAGATACATACCGAATCGAATCAAATGCCATCGAATCCGGCGGCATGGGACGTGTTTGGCACGTTCACCACACCGGCTGGAATACGGATTTGGCAATGAAACAACCCAGAGCCGAGTTTTTTTCCACGGAAAAGAATAAGGCAAACTTTGTGCGTGAATGTGAAGCGTGGATAGGCTTAGGACTACATCCCAACATTGTTTCTTGTTATTACGTCCGTGAAATTGGGGGCATACCCACTGTATTTGCCGAATGGATGGAAGCTGGAAGCCTAGAGGACTTGATTTCAAGCGGCAAACTTTACGAAGGCACGGAGCGAGAGGTTCAGGAGCGTATATTAGATATTGCCATACAATTTGCAAGAGGGCTTCACTACGCCCACGAGCGCAAAAATGAAGAAGGCCAAAACAAGGGAATTATTCATCAAGATGTAAAGCCCGGTAATCTGTTACTGACAAAAACAGGGGAAGCTAAGGTGTCTGACTTTGGTCTTGCCCGAGCAAGGGCGCTGCTAACAGTTTTGGAAATCACCCCTGACGAACATGCAAACCCGGAATACGCCGATTCTAACAAGACAATGTTTTCAGCCTCCGGCGGTTATACACCCGCTTATTGTTCCATGGAGCAGATGGACGGCCAAAAGCTTACCCGCAGAACTGATATTTATTCCTGGGCTGTATCGGTAATGGAAATGTATGTTGGTTCACGGCCTTGGGCTAATGGCATTGTGGCAGGGTTAGGCTGTAACGAATATTTGAGTAAAACACGGCTGCCCATACCCGAAGCAGTTAAAGAACTTTTAACCCATTGTTTGGCAAGTGAACAGGAAAACAGACCCCATGATTTTGGGGCAATTGAGGAAAAACTTGTTGCCATATACAAAGCTGAAACAGGTAACGAATACCCACGGATTGTAAGCAAAGCGGCAGAGGATACGGCAGATTCGCTAAACAACATGGCGCTTAGCTTTCTTGACTTGGGAAAGACAGAGGATGCAAAGGATTGTTGGGAAAGGGCACTGGCTGTTGATTCCGGCCATGGTGAAAGCCTGTTTAACCAAGCTTGTTTTCTATGGCGTAACGGTCAAGGGGATGACTTAATGGCACTTAAAGCGCTAGACAGAATATCCGACAGCGCAAAAGCCGCATATTGCCGTGGTATTTTGCACTTAGAACGCAGCGATCCTAAAAGGGCTAAGTATTATCTAAAGGAAGCGTTGTCTTTGTCCTACGATGATTCCGCCTGTCAAGCAGCTTTAAGTGACATTCAGACCACGTTTGAAAAAATGCCGATTGAGAAGATGGAATACAGGTACAACAAGCCCGCTGGAGAAGCAAATGATACCTCCGCCCTCGTTCGCCTAAAGCGTTTTGAACCTGACACTCTTCCGGAA
>CAZEYG010000287.1:0-3601 GCA_964516575.1 uncultured Defluviitaleaceae bacterium | reverse complement strand
GACCACGTTTCACAGCTTCGGCAACCCATTCGCCGCTGTAGTTGTTGCCATTAAAAAGTATTCGATCGTGCTTTTTAATCGTTTGGCGGATAAGCTCGTTAAGGGCGGTGTTAAAGTTTTTAGCCGATTCAAGAGTATCGGCGAACTGACTTAACGCCTCTGCAACGATAGTATTAAGCACGATATTTGGCCCTGATATTGAAAAGGCGGAGCCAAGCATTCTAAACTCGAACTTGTTGCCGGTAAAGGCCATTGGTG
The DNA here is from genome assembly GCA_964516575.1 of uncultured Defluviitaleaceae bacterium. Taxonomy (GTDB): domain Bacteria; phylum Bacillota; class Clostridia; order Lachnospirales; family WRBF01; genus CAZEYG01. Next base: position 3,343 of record CAZEYG010000287.1, on the reverse strand, counting down.
ACGTACGGTTTCTGTCGGTTGTATCCTTCGGAAACGAGGGCAGGTAATCAACACCTATTTCCATTTCCCTGGCATATTTGCAGGTATATGGGGTTTGGTTTTTTATACATTCCAAAATGTCGGTAAGCTCGTCGCCTAGGAATATGGAAATTATGGCCGGAGGTGCTTCGTTTGCGCCAAGGCGGTGGTCGTTTCCGGCGCTTGCAACAGTTACCCTAAGCAAATCCTGGTATTCGTCAACGGATTTTATAACGGCACATAAAAATAGCAAAAACATGGCGTTGTCTTCTGGTGAATCACCCGGCTCCAAAAGGTTTACGCCTGTGTCCGTACATAAAGACCAGTTGTTATGTTTACCAGAGCCGTTTACCCCGGCAAAAGGTTTTTCATGTAATAAACACGCAAGGCCATGTTTAACGGCAACCTTCTTCATGGTTTCCATAGTAATCTGATTATGGTCGGTTGCTATGTTTGTAGTTGTAAAAATCGGCGCAAGCTCGTGCTGAGACGGCGCAACCTCATTATGTTTTGTTTTGGCTAAAATACCCAGCTTCCAAAGCTCCTCATCCAGTTCCTTCATAAAAGCCGAAACCCGAGGTTTTATGGCGCCGTAGTAATGGTCCTCCAGCTCCTGAGATTTTGGCGGCTTTGCCCCAAGTACTGTTCTGCCGCAATGGATAAGATCCATGCGTTTGTCGTACATACTTTTATCAATTAAGAAGTATTCCTGCTCTGGGCCTACTGTTGTTGCAACTCTTGTTACATCGTTTTTGCCGAACAATTTAAGAATCCTAAGTGCTTCACGGTTTATAACCTCCATAGAACGTAAAAGAGGAGTTTTTTTGTCAAGCGCTTCGCCGCCATAGGCGCAAAAGGCTGTTGGTATACAAAGGCTTCCGTCCTTAATAAATGCGAAGGAGGTTGGATCCCAAGCTGTATATCCTCTGGCCTCAAAGGTTGCCCTAAGGCCGCCGGAAGGAAAGCTGGAAGCATCCGGCTCGCCTTTAATAAGCTCTTTGCCGGAAAACTCCATTATAACATTACCCTCAGGAGTTGGTGAAATAAAGCTTTCGTGTTTCTCGGCAGTAATACCTGTCATTGGCTGGAACCAATGGGTATAGTGGGTTACGCCTTTTTCAATAGCCCAGTCCTTCATGGCGTTTGCTACCACATTCGCCACATGTATATCAAGGCTTTTGCCTTCACGTATTGTTTTTTTCATGGCCTTGTACGTTTCGTTAGGAAGCCTTTCACGCATAACTATATCGTTAAAAACCATGCTTCCAAAAATGTTTGATACACTGCTCATTGTAGTCCTCCTTAACGATTTAAAAAAATATTATACGATATTTTCAAGCAGTTGTAAATACGCATAGTGTATTGTATAATAAAGAACAGATATGTATAAGGGAGGTTAGTTTATGCACGTGTCACTTTCCGATAATGCAAGGGAACTGCTGGCTTTGCTTAATAATTTGAGCTTCACTGCTAAGAAAAAAATGTTTATCGGTGTTGACGGCTTTGTTGACCAAATTATTCACGTTGTAGACAAGCGTCAGGATTTTGAAAGCTACGCAAGAGTTGAAACTATAAGTGATTTCGGCGAAAGAATAAGCCGTGCGGCAGGCCTTAGCACAAACGTCGAGATGGTAACGATTGCTACAAAACTAGGAGGCAACGGCCCGATTTATGCCAACGCTTTAATATCCCTTGGCAACAACGTATCATATATAGGCGCCTTAGGCGCACCGAGTATAAATCCCGTCTTTGAGAATATGGCTGGTAAATGCCACAAGGTATATTCCATTTGCGAGCCGGGTTATTCTGATGCGCTGGAGTTTGACGACGGCAAGCTCATATTTGGCAAGCATTCTTCCTTAAAGGAAGTAACGTGGGAAACCTTTAAGGAAACAACAGGTGGTCTTGATAAGCTGGTAGAAATAATCTCCGAATGTGACCTTTTTGGCCTTGAAAATTGGACGATGATGCCTTATATGAGTAATATTTGGGAGGGGCTTATTAACGAGGTGTTCCCGCTGTTAACTGATAAAGGTCATAAGCCGCTGGCGTTCTTTGACTTAGCGGATCCTGAAAAGCGGACAAAAGCCGATATTTGCATGGCCCTTTCCCTTATTAGCCGCTTTGAGCAGAAGTTTAGGGTTATACTTGGCCTTAACGAAAAGGAGCTTATGGAGATTTCAGCCGCTTTTAATATAACAAAAAACGAAGGCTTAGGGCGTTTTGAGTTTTTGAAAGAGCTTACTACAGCCGTTTATGATAGGTTGGGTATTTACTGTCTTGTGGTTCATCCTGTTAAGGAAGCAACATGTTGCGTAAACGGTGAGTTTTTCTATACAGAAGGGCCTCATACTCAGAAACCGCTTCTGACCACAGGAGCAGGGGACAACTTTAACGCCGGCTTTTGCTTTGGCCAGGTGCTAGGGCTTTCCCCATTAATGTCGCTGACAATGGGTGTTTCAACCTCCGGTTATTACGTCAGAAAAGCAAAAAGCCCCGAACTATCGGAGCTTAATGCGTTTTTGGAGGATATCTCTATTGGTCAGTTGTAATTATGTTTTAACTACGTCGTACATCTCCTTATAGTTAAGTACAGACGGCACATAATTCATCGTTTCGGCAAAAGGCGGAACACCTCCGTATTTAGTTACACTGCCCGGCCCGGCATTATACGCCGCAAGGGCAAGCTCGACGTTTTGGCCAAACTTTTCAAGCATCTCCTTTAAATACCGTGTACCGCCTTGGATGTTTTCGTTAATGCTGAAAGGGTTTGTTACGCCTAGATAATTAGCCGTTTTTGGCATAAGCTGCATAAGTCCCATAGCGCCCGCCGAGGAAACAGCCTCAGGGTTATAATCACTTTCCTGTTTAATAACGGCTCTTATAAGGTTTGGGTCGATTTTATACTTGGAAGCGGCGGCGTTTATGGCATTTTCTATAGTGATGTCTTGGGGTTTTCCGGCTTCTATCTCGCTGATGTATTTGTTGAGTATGGCGTTAAAATCAGTTGGGGTTACGCCATCCGGCATAGTAGGCTGAGACTGAATCAAGCCGGCGGCCTCTGCGCCTGCCGTTTCATCAACAGATAATTTATTGTTGCGGGAATTGTCTATTAGATTAATATTTGCGGGGATAATAAGCTTAGCTTGAAGGTTTGAAACTATTTCGTTATATATGCCCGTAGCTGAAACTTCCATCTTACCCCCCCTTTTTTACAAATTTTATATAAATTATATTATATTTTATTATATACTGAATGTCAATCAATTATTAAGAGCAATTTAAAATGTAAAGGCATTTAAGGACAGCAAAGGAATGATTTTTA
>CAZEYG010000286.1:0-3604 GCA_964516575.1 uncultured Defluviitaleaceae bacterium | reverse complement strand
TGTAGACGACCAACCGGGCAAGGACGTGACTTACAAAACGATTATGAACAATCTGCATAACGGTGAAATTATGCTTTTGCATTCCGTATCAAAATCCAATACAGAAGCGCTGCCCGACGTTATTGATTCTATCCGTGACATGGGTTATTCTTTTAGGAGCTTGTATGATATTTAAATATAAATTAAGGAGGGTTTTACATGGCTTGCAGATACGAGGACTTAAACTTTAAAAAACAAATGACCGTTAAGATGGACTATAACAACATGATGGCCGAATTTGTCGGAGAACATGGCGTAACAGAAGCAGAAATTGAGGCAATAAAAGACAAAATTAATGCAGCTAAGGAAGTTATGACGGCTAAGCGGGAAAGCAAAATGGCGTGGCGTGATTTGCCATACAATCAGGATAAGATTGTTGATGACATTTTGGCTTATGTAAAAGAGGTTAAGGACGATATTGATACCTTTGTTGTTTTGGGTATTGGCGGCTCTGCTTTAGGGCCCTTGGCCGTTCAGCAAGCCATAAACCACCCGTTTTATAACGAGCTTTCAAGAGAAAAACGGGGCGGATACCCCCGCCTTTATGTAGCCGATAACGTAGACCCGGAGCGGCTGGTTTATTTGTTTGATGTTATTGATATAAAAAAGTCACTGTTTAACGTTATATCCAAATCCGGCAGTACGTCGGAAACAATGTCCCAGTTTATGATTATCAAGGAGCTTTTGGAGAAGGCTCTCGGTAAGGAAGAAGCCAAAAAACATATTGTCTGCACAACTGATATTGAAAAAGGCAACCTTATTAAAATATCTAAGGATGAAGGTTACAAGACGTTTATTATCCCGTCCAACGTAGGCGGCAGGTTTTCAGAGCTTACCCCTGTGGGTTTGCTTTCGGCGGCGTTTTGCGGCGTAGACATTCGTGAGATGTTAGCAGGTGCGGCATACATGGACGAAATGTGTAAGAACGAGGACATTTATAAAAACCCGGCTTATATGTACGCTATTTTAAACTACATCGGCATGACTAAAGGCAAAAACGTATCCGTTATGATGCCTTATGCCGATTCGCTGAAATATATTTCCGACTGGTACTGCCAGCTTTGGGCTGAATCCCTTGGCAAAAAGTATGACAACAATGGTAACGTTGTAAACGTGGGCCCTACTCCCGCAAAAGCTCTTGGCGTCACCGACCAGCATTCCCAAGTTCAGCTTTACACAGAAGGGCCAAATGACAAGATGATTGTACTCATGGGTGTAGAGCAATACAAGGAAGAAATCATGATTCCAAAAACCTACGAGGATATCCCCTCTCTTGGTTTTTTAGGTGGCGTTACCCAAAGCAGGCTTATCCAATACGAGCAAATGGCCACAGAATACGCCCTAATGAAAAGCGGTAAAATGAATATGACTATTACTTTACCGGCCGTAAACGAATTTACTATCGGCCAGGTGTTATATTTATTTGAAGTTGCCACAGGTTTTGCCGGTGAACTTCTGAACATAAACGCTTTTGACCAGCCGGGCGTAGAAGAGGGCAAGAACGCCACATATGCTTTGTTCGGCAGGCCAGGTTATGAGGAAAAAAGGAAAGAGCTTGAAAGTAAACCGGCTAAAAAAGATAAATATATAATCTAAGTTTAAGAAAAACAGCCACTCTGCTAATGGGTAGCTGTCAGGCTGCCGACAAAGTGGCTTTGCCACTTTGTCGAGTACTTATTGAAGAAATGCCTACACATAAAGGCATTTCTTTGCGTTTTAGCCGGAATAAATCCGCCCAAATCGTTTAAAGTCTGCGAGACTAAAATCTAAAAGACTTAGTTGCCTATAATCTGAAACAGCCACCCTGCTAACGGGTGGCTGTTTTCTTGTAGCAGATAATTACCTACATACCTGTATCACTAATAATATATTCAAGAATTTGGAACATTTCCCCAAAGCTCATTGTTTCCTTTGGTTTAACTATATTCGTGTCGTCTAAATAACCTAAATACTCGGCTTTTAGTATCCCTGCTTTATAGGTCTCGTCTACCTCTGCTAAGTCTACAATAGATGAATCCTCTTCCTTGCCGTAACCCTTAACAGCAGTTTTACCTATAACCTCATACAAACGCGCAAGGGCAGAAATACCTTCTTCATTTGTTACTAAACCATCTTTTACCAACAGCTTAGATTTACCTAACACGCCGTATTCCTCATCGGAAACAACCTCGTTCATGGAAACCGACGGTTTACCTTTTGCTAGGGCATATACGATTTTGTTAAACTGGTTGCCATTTATTTTGTTGTCAGGTTGGAAAGCAGCCATGTCCTTAATCTCAAGCTTTTGATTAACAGCATACAGCGCATCGGAATATCTATTAGAATATCCGCCCATAGGCGCAGGTTGCTTGATAATAGCGCTGTAGTTTGCCAGTTTAGTGGTTGAGAAGGTCAACGTCCGCTTTAAGTCGTTATAATCTGAGTTGATTCGTTCCCAGCCAACAACGTTAGGCTCGGCATAATAACCGCTAATATTGTCTCTCATATCTTGTGAATATTGGGTGACGGTTAGAGCAACGTTTGCCGGCTTAGCAAGGGAGCTAAGGTTTACCGTTCTGGTAGGAGTAACCACCTGCACGGACACCTTTTGCGGATAGGAAGCAAAGTACGCCCCACCGCTTAGACCCGGTGAATTATAAACGTTAGCCATAATCGTAACCTTTACGGCAGCGTTTGAACCCATGTCTTTAAGGCCTTTGACCTCGGCTGTGTATATACTTCCAGGAGGAAGTGTATACAGAAGGTTATCGGCTTTAAGGCTCAAGCTGATTTTACGTTCTTCAAACGCCTTCAAAACTGAGTATGGCAGCTCTAAAACCCTGTTTGGTACGTTTGTGCCTTTGTAATAAGTTAAATCCACAGTGTAATTAAACACTTTGTCCTTAACTAGCTTTGTAATAAACCGTCCGTCTACGCCGTTATCTCTGTTTCCGTCAGCGCCTACCTTATTTGTTCTGAATCGGAAATTCAGCGTGTTTGTTGAGGCGTTATAGGTTATTTCATAATCATCCAAAGGCAGCGGATAGGTATTCGGGTCTTTATTACCGTCAAATTCCTCGTCGGTCATACCTGTGTTTACTATAAATGTGTTACACCAGTCAGATTCCCGGCGTAAAGTATTAGGATCTTTGTTAATGTCAACCTCTTCAAGAGGCGGAATTGTTATTTGAATAACATCAAGAAAATCAGGAGTTAACGAAAGTTCTACAATATATGAGTAGGTCTTTACAATCTCCCAGTCAGCGTTTGCCCCCCCGCCGCCGGAGCTTCGTGTAACGTCAACAACAGTCTTTGCCCTAGCATAATAGGTTCTATTGGGCAGAAGGTCGCTAAACTTCGCCATATAGGTTGATTTTATTCTTTCACTTGGCAAAAATTCGGCGTTGCCGTTTATTACGGAGCCGTCCTCGGCGTTAGGGTTTAAGTCGTTAACGTCTCTGTTCCATTCAAGGATAAGATAATCTGACTCTCTTGGCCTCCACTTTGTCTCATTTTCTAAATTGTATATGTTGACGTTAGTTGATGAAGCTAGACCAAGGCCGGTAGGCGGCGACGGCTTTAGAAT
>CAZEYG010000285.1:0-3606 GCA_964516575.1 uncultured Defluviitaleaceae bacterium | reverse complement strand
TCGGCCATAAAGCACCTCTATAGTATTTACCTTATATATAAAGAATGAATTTATATTGCTTTGTTTTTAACAAGAAAAAAAATTTTATTAACATTTCCAAACTTGAACAAAGACATACAATCTGCTTTTGAATAGTAGGAAGTTCACCGTACATTACAAGCCCTCTAAACATTGAGACGTATTGATAAATAGGGTTTGCTCTTACACTAGGAAGGGCGGCTGCCGGCAAAATATCAACAGGGTAAAACAGGGGCGTAAGATACATCCACATTGTTAGTAAAACGGTATACAAATGTTTGAAATCCCTAAAAAACACGTTTGCCGTACATAATATAAGCCCTAATCCCGTTGAAAAGATAAATACATACACAATAGGCAGCCAAAATAGCAGTATCGTCCAGTGTATAGGCGCACGAGTAAACAGCATAACAATAACAAGGGCAATCAGCGAAAACAGAAGGTTTACAAGTGAAGCGAGCGCATCGGAAAAAGGGAAAACGTATTTAGGGACATACACCTTTTTGATAAGTGCTGAATTACTTACCATTGAGTTTAACGCCGCTTTTGTGCATTCAGAATTAAACTCAAAAATCAATCGGCCTGCCACAAGATAAACCGGGAAATTTTCTATTCGATTTTGGAACAACGTTGAGAATACAACGGTAAGCACAAACATCATAAGCAATGGATTCAAAAGACTCCATAAAAACCCAAGATAAGAACGCCTGTATTTTAGAATTATTTGATTTGCCGATAGCTGCAAAATTAAGTCCTTATATTTCAAAATGTTAGCTATATGAGATTTCATATTTACTCCGTTCAAAGTGTACTAATAGTAAAACCCTAACTCCTTAAAGTTTGGATTCATCTTGTCCTTTTCGGAAAGTGTGATTTCTGCATCTGGCAAAACCCAGTCAATAGACAAATCCGAATCGTTCCAAATTATGCCGCCTTCATCGGCCGGGTTGTAAAGGTTGGTGCATTTATACACAAATGTAGCAAATTCACTTAAAACAACAAACCCATGGGCAAACCCTTCGGGCACATACTGTTGTTTCTTATTTTCATCAGATAAAATAAGCCCGAACCACTGACCGAATGAACGGCTTTTTTGTCGCATATCAACTGCAACATCAAAAATTTGACCATAAATTACCCTAATGAGCTTACCTTGAGGTTTACTCTTTTGAAAGTGAAGCCCTCTTAGAACACCTTTCCTTGAATGAGACTGGTTATCTTGCACAAAAACAGCTTGTGAACCGTCCAAATGCTTAATGTACGGGGCAAACTCATCGTTATAGGTCTCCAAAAAATACCCTCGGCTATCGCCGAACACTGTTGGTTCTATAATTAACAAATCATCAATGCCTGTTTTGGTAAATGTAAACTTCCCCATAAATCACCTGTTTTTATACATTTTCTTATAATAATCCTTGTATTCACCGTTAATAATATGCTTCCACCAGCTTCTGTTGTTCAAATACCAAAGTTAACAACTACATCGGGCCTTTCGACTTCAAAAAGCTTGTTAATGGCTTCACGGTCAGTTATGTCGCCTTTAACGAAACGGAAATTAGAGTTGTCCATCTGTTACTAAAATAATCATACTCCCTACCTCCCAATATTAGCAACTAAACTTTGATATTTTTAATAAACGCTTCAAGAGCAATTTCCCAATGCCTAAATTCATCGCCAACAGTGGCCCGTAACATCATATTATCAAGAGAAGAATAAGCTGGGCGCTTTGCAGGGCGGGGGTATTCTTCGGTTGTGCATGGGCTAATAACGGCATCAATACCTGCAAGGCTAACAATCCTATTAGCGAAATCAAACCACGAACATTCGCCTGTGCCAGTTGCATGATACAGCCCGTATTCATCTGTTGATACAAGTTTTAATATGTGATGAGCTAAGTCAGCTGCGTTGGTAGGGTTGCCACGTTGATCGTTCACAACATTAAGCCTTCCCTTTTCCCTTGCGGCATGCATTATAGTTTTAACAAAATTGCCGCCGTAATGACCGTAAAGCCATGCTGTTCTAACAATAAAATGCTTTGTTGAAAATTGCCTTACATAGTCCTCACCAAGTAACTTTGATTTACCGTAAATACTTTGTGGACTGCATATATCATACTCAGCATAGGGTTTTAAACCGTTTCCGTCAAAAACATAGTCAGTTGACATATGAATAATCTTTGCACCAAAACGTTCTGCGGCCATTGCAATGTTCCTTGCGCCTAATGCATTTACTTTAAAAGCAGTGTCCATATCAGTTTCGCATTTATCAACATTAGTAAACGCGGCACTGTTTATTATTGCGTCACATTTCTCAGCTGCAAAAAAGTCTGTTACAGCAGATAGATCTGAAATATCAAGCTCATCAACGTCTATCCCTTTAATGTCATTCATATAATTAAGAACGCTTGGCACACCAATTTCAGTGCTTCTGCGTTCAAAGCACTTCATAATTTCCGTACCAAGCTGTCCGTTACATCCAATTACAACAATTTTCATTAGTATTTTATTTTCCCTTCAGCAACCTTTTTTAAATGCTGACCGTAAGTTGACTTGCCATACCTTTCCGCGGCTTCAATAAGTTTTTCCTTAGTAATCCAGCCGTTTATGTAGGCTATTTCTTCTATTGCTGAAATTTTTATACTCTGCCTTTTTTCAATCATCTGAACAAAAACTGCGGCATCAATAAGGCTGTCCATAGTTCCGGTATCAAGCCATACGAAGCCAAGGCCTAAAAGATGAACATCAAGCCGGCCCTTTTCTAAGTAAATCTTGTTTAAATCGGTTATTTCAAGCTCACCCCTTGCAGAAGGCTTCAAGCCCTTAGCCACTTCTACAACGCTGTTGTCATAAAAATAAAGCCCTGTTACCGCGTAATTAGACTGGGGTTTTTGGGGCTTCTCCTCAATAGAAACAGCCGCGCCGCTATCGTCAAAGGCAACAACGCCAAATCTTTCAGGGTCGTCCACATAATAACCGAATACGGTTGAGCGCCCATTACCCTCGGCATTTTGGGCGGCTTGCTTTAAAAGGCACGAGAAGCCATTGCCGTAGAAAATGTTATCACCTAACACCATCGCACAGCAATCAGTTCCAATAAATTCCTCGCCTAAGATAAATGCTTGGGCTAGTCCATCCGGCGATGGCTGAACCTTGTAGCTTAAATTTATGCCGTAATTTGAGCCGTCATCTAAAAGCTTTTCAAAATTAGGCAAGTCGCTAGGTGTAGATATTATAAGAATATCCTTAATTCCCGCAAGCATAAGGGTTGACAGCGGATAATAAATCATTGGCTTATCATATATTGGCAAAAGCTGCTTCGATGTTATCATCGTAAGCGGATACAAACGAGTGCCTGCGCCTCCGGCCAGAATAATGCCTTTCATATAAATATCCCTCTTAAAAGCTCGTATAATATCTCCATTCCGGCATCTTTCCTGCTGATTCTCCGCCGCTCTTTGTCGTGTGTTCTTTCCATAATTTCTTGTTATGCCTACGGATACGCTCCTTGATTGGCGAAAAACCATCTCGAAAATCCACCGAAAACGAGATTTTATACAGGCCCTAACAAAATATCAATTGCCCTAAAGCA
>CAZEYG010000284.1:0-3612 GCA_964516575.1 uncultured Defluviitaleaceae bacterium | reverse complement strand
TCAGAAGTTAGACTTCCTGTGCAACCTTAAATTGGATAATATTTTAGATTTGTAAAAAAATGTATTGACAATTGAAGTATAACAAAATATTATTAAGATATAGCACATTAACTATTGTTTTTAATTTGAGGGGTGTGAAATGGATAAGAAAACGCTGGTAATTGGTGTAATAGGAGCAGATGTTCATGCAGTAGGAAACAAAATTCTTTACCATGCTTTTACAGGCGCCGGGTTTGATGTTATCAATTTGGGCGTAATGGTATCACAAGATGAGTTTATAGAGGCAGCTATCGAATCGGCAGCGAATGTTATAGTTGTTTCTTCGCTTTATGGTCATGGTGAGCTTGACTGCCGTGGCTTTAAAGACAAATGTACGGAAGCCGGGCTTAAAGACATACTTCTTTACGTTGGGGGTAATATAGTAGTAGGCAAGCAACCTTTTGAGGAAGTTGAAAAACGTTTTAAGGATATGGGCTTTGACAGGGTTTACGGACCAGGCACAGACCCAGAAACCTGCATCCAACACTTAAAGCAAGACTTAAAGATAGGTGAATAACTTGAATAATATACTGTTATTCGATATTGGAAGCACATACACAAAGGTTACGGTTGTTGATTTGGATAAGGAGTTAGTCGTCGGTACGTTTAGCAGCTTTACGACGATACATACTGACGTTTCCATAGGTCTTAACAACGCCATTTCCAAACTTCCCGAAAGCATTATTAAAGCCGGGTTTAAAGAACGCTTTGCCTGTTCCAGTGCCGCCGGAGGCTTAAAAATGGTCACATGCGGCCTTGTGCCTTCCCTAACGGCGGAAGCGGCAAAAAGAGCGTCTCTAGGCGCTGGCGCTAAGGTTTTAAAGGTGTTTTCCTACGAACTGACAAAGGATGACCTTGACGAAATAGAAGCTCTTGAACCGGACATTTTATTACTTACAGGGGGCACAGACGGCGGCAACAGCGAATGTATACTGAAAAACTCCGGCGCAATAGCTTCAATCAGCGCCGATTTCCCCGTAGTTATAGCCGGAAACCGAACAGTCAGCGTCGAATGCGGCAGGATAATTGAGGCCTCCGGCAAGGAAGTGCATGTATGTGAAAACGTAATGCCTGTCTTTAATGAACTAAACATTACTCCCGTGCAGGACATAATAAGACAAATATTTTTGAACAGAATTATAAACGCCAAAGGCTTATCCGAAATATGTAAAACCTTATCCGCCAGCATAATACCTACCCCATCAGCCATATTAAACGCAATGGTTCTTCTGGCGGACGGCGTCAGCGGAAAAGGCGGCATAGGTGAATTACTGGCCGTGGATTTAGGCGGGGCTACGACAGATATATATTCCATAGCGGAAGGCGCGCCCCAAAACGTTGCCACTGTTCTTAGAGGGCTACCTGAGGTTTACGCTAAGCGTACCGTCGAAGGTGACATCGGTATGCGCTACAGCGCAAAGGGTATTGTTGACGCAGTGGGTATTGAAAGCATAAGCCGAATCGCCGGTCTTTCCGTTGAAAAAGCCCAGGAATATTTAAGCCTCATAACCTCTGAAACAGACATATTACCCGACAATAACGAGCTTGTAGCCTTTGATTTTGCTTTGGCGGCGTTAGCTATAGAAACAGCAGTTTCTCGCCATGTAGGTAGGTTGGAGCAAATATTTACCCCTATGGGCGAGGCATTTTTGCAAACCGGCAAGGATTTAAGAGACGTTAAAAAAGTAATAGCTACAGGTGGCGCTATTATCCATGCCGAAAATACTGATAGAATTTTAAGATATGCTTTATATAAGGATAACGAACCGATGGTATTAAAGCCTAAAAATTCGGAAATATACGTGGATAAAAAATATATACTGGCGGCAATGGGTATTTTAAGCCAAAAATATCCTGAAGCAGCATTAACCATAATTAAAAAGGAGTTGGTATGTAGTGGAACTTAAAAATAAGCGAATATCGGACGACGACTTTAACGCTATTCGCACTGAAATATTAAAGCAATGGAAAACCGGTTCTGAAGTAAACTTTGACGAAGCGGTAAGTTATCATAAAAAGCTTCCTAAACATAAAATCTTTTCTTTAAAGCTAATGGAAGCTAAGAAAACACAAACTACACTTACCCAACCCCGAGCCGGTGTTGCTCTTATACCGGAGCATATTGAGCTTTTAACTTTCTTGGAAAAGGAAGGCGAAGCAGATTTACTCCCCACTACAATTGACAGCTATACACGTCAAAACAGATACGAGGAAGCCGAAACAGGCATTAAAGAATCAATTAAGCTGCAAAAATCAATGCTTAACGGGTTTCCTGCCGTAAACCACGGCATATACGGATGCCGCCGGATAATCGATGAGTTAAACGTACCTGTTCAAATGCGCCACGGCACACCCGACGCAAGACTACTTACCGAAATCGCCGTAGCCGGCGGTTTCACCAGCTACGAAGGCGGCGGAATATCCTATAATATTCCCTATGCCAAAAATGTTTCATTGGAAAAAACAATACTCGACTGGCAATATTGCGACAGAGTTATCGGCAAGTACGAAGAAGCTGGAGTTTCCGTCAACCGTGAGCCTTTCGGCCCGCTGACTGGCACTCTTGTTCCGCCGTCTATTTCTCACAGCGTAGCAATAATCGAAAGCCTTTTAGCCGCTGAGCAAGGGGTTAAAAACATAACCGTTGGTTACGGCCAATGTGGCAACCTTGCCCAGGACGTTGCGGCTATCCGTACCCTTGGTAAACTAACAGAAGAATATTTAGAGAAGTTCGGTTATACCGACGTTGTTGTAACTACTGTGTTACACCAATGGATGGGTGGCTTTCCCCAAGATGAAGCAAAGGCCTTTAGCGTTATATCATGGGGCAGCGTAGTTGCCGCTTTGTCAAAGGCAACAAAAGTTATTGTCAAAACACCCCACGAAGCCATGGGCATACCAACCAAAGAAGCCAACGCCGCCGGCTTAAAATGCACAAAGCAGCTTATCTCCATGCTTTCCGATCAAGAGCTTGTTTCTTCGGAAGAATTAAATATTGAACGGCAAATGATTGAAGCCGAAACCCGCTGTATAGTAGACAAATGCTTTGAAATGGGAGAAGGTGACATTGCTGTCGGAAGCGTCAGAGCCTTTGCTGCCGGTATAATCGACATACCTTTTGCCCCAAGCCGCTACAATGCCGGAAAAATGCTCCCAGCTCGTGACAACAACGGCGCAATAAGAATATTTAACCCAGGCGCTATACCGCTGACAAAAGAGCTTATAGAATTTAATAACGAAAAAATCAGTGAGCGCTCCACAATAGAAAAACGGAAGCCCTCGTTCCAGATGGTTATAGACGACGTATACTCCATAAGCAAGGGCAGGCTTGTTGGCCGCCCAAGATAACCGTTTATTTTCTATAGCTTTCGTAAAGGTTTGATAAAACAGGCTTTTACGAAAGCATACTACTTTTTGGCGGTTACATATTGCGGCGACAATTAAATCTTACAACTAATTTGCCGCTGCAACCCCCTTCTTAAGGGGGTCAATATTTAAAGGGGGATTATAAATGAAAATTAAAAACATAGTTTGCTCTAAGGGTATGACAGGTTTTTTCTTTGACGACCAAAG
>CAZEYG010000283.1:0-3627 GCA_964516575.1 uncultured Defluviitaleaceae bacterium | reverse complement strand
GGGTATGTCCTCAAACTCCACCTTTACAAGGCTTTTATAATCCTTCATCTGAAGGAAAAAATCCGACAGCTCGTTAAGATTAAAATCCGGGGTATAGTTTTTGCTTATATAAACCTTAGCGTCCTCGTGGCGCCACTTGCAAAGGGCATCTAAAAACAGGCGAACGGTGTTTTCCTCTTCGCCTTTTTGAAAAAAGGGTCTATTGAATATACCTTTACATTTATTAAAGGCAACTCCATCCACCGAGCAGAGGCTATTTAAATATCCTGTAAAGGACATTTTTACCGGCTTGTATATTGATGGTGTAGTTATTGATAAAAAATGTCCGCATTTGCTCAATGCATATTCCTCCTTAAAAATTATTGGGGTTATGTTAAAATGTTAAGCGAAATTGCGCTAATCCCCTATGTATTGAGCAAACGGATATACTATTACGGGTTTACGGTGGCAAAATTAATGACATATTTAATTGCCACTGTAATACATTTTATGCCAAAGTTTTTTTGGCGTTACAGTATACCGAATAGCTCAAAAAAAAGTACAATCAAAATTTCTAAAATCTATTTGCCGTTAAAAAGACGCACAAGCAGCACAGATATGTCTGCTGGCGAAACCCCGGCAATACGTGAGACCTGACCGATATTTTCGGGTCTTATGGCATTAAGCTTTTGCCTTGCCTCCAGCCGTAAACCATGAATTTTGTCGTAGTCAATATCCTTTGGCAGCTTCTTTCCCTCTAGTTTTTTAAACTGGTCAACCTCCAGCAACTGCCGCTTAATATAACCCTCGTATTTAATTTGGATATTAACCTGCTCCGCCACAGAAGCTGAAAGCGCCGGGCGTTCCTTGTCTATTTCGACCAGTAGCATATAACTAAGCTCAGGGCGCTTAATAAGCTCAGAGAGCTTTAAACCTGTTGTTATTGGCGTGCTGTTATGCCGCTCCAAAACACTGTTGACCAAATCCCCGGGCGGAATCGTTGTTTTGCAAACACGTTTTATTTCCTGTTCAATAAGGCGCTTTTTTTCTATGAATCTTTCATATCTTTCTTGCGGAATAAGCCCAAGGGCATAACCCTTTTCCGTCAGACGTAAATCAGCATTATCCTGCCTTAAAAGCAGGCGGTATTCCGCTCTAGATGTCATCATACGATAGGGCTCTTTGCTTCCTTTTGTAACAAGGTCGTCAATAAGTACACCTATGTAACCCTCGGAACGGTCGATTGTAAAAGCCTCACCGCCCTTTACGTATAATGCGGCGTTAATGCCTGCAATAAGGCCTTGCGCCGCCGCTTCCTCGTAACCGCTGCTTCCGTTAAACTGACCGGCGCTGAATAAACCGGGTATTTTCTTAAACATCAAAGAAAGGGTAAGTTGGGTTGCATTAATGCAGTCGTATTCAATGGCGTAACCGTTTCGCATAATCCGGCAGTTTTCAAGGCCGGGTACAGAGCGGTACATAACCTCCTGTACGTCCTCCGGCAAGGAGGTAGACAAACCTGAAACATACATTTCACAGGTATTTAACCCTTCCGGTTCAATAAAAAGCTGGTGCCTGTCCTTATCTGAAAACCTGACGACCTTATCCTCAATCGACGGGCAGTACCTTGTGCCCGTGCCTTCTATAACGCCCGAATACATAGGCGAACGATGAAGGCTGTCTTTAATAATCTGGTGGGTTTTTTCGTTTGTATAGGTAAGGTAACATGAAATCTGAGGTCTAATAAGCTCCTCCGGTTCATTATCAAAGGAAAAGGGCACAATTCTTTCGTCACCCTTTTGTTCATCCATAAGGCTTGTGTTTATAGTGTTCCCATCTATACGGGCCGGAGTACCTGTTTTGAAACGAAATGTTTCAATCCCAAGCCTTTGCAGCGAATCCAAAAGAGCAACAGAGGTCTTAAGGCCGTTTGGCCCGCTTAATGTTACGGCTTCACCCGTTAAGCAACGGGCGTTTAGATATGTCCCTGTGCATAAAATAATAGCACTAGAGTTATAAACAACACCGCAGTCGGTTTTAACGCCGGTTGCCTTGCCGTCGGATGTTAATATTTCAATAACCTCACCTTGCCTTACATGAAGATTCGGCGTGGATTCAACGGTACGTTTCATTTCGGCGGCATAAGCCTGCTTGTCCGCTTGTGCTCTAAGGGAATGGACGGCAGGGCCTTTTGTTGTATTAAGCATTCTGCTTTGGATAAAGGTTTTGTCTATATTTTTGCCCATTTGACCACCTAAAGCGTCTATTTCACGAACAAGATGACCCTTCGACGTGCCCCCGATATTTGGATTGCAGGGCATCATTGCAATACTGTCTAGGTTTATGGCGAACATAATTGTCTGCATACCCATTTTAGCGGCTGCCAGCGCCGCTTCACAGCCGCTATGCCCTCCGCCTATAACTATAACGTCATATTCCTTAATTGTCCCTTTATTCAAATTACACACTCCCAAAACTGCCGTATACTACTCTGTCTTTCCCGGCTAAATCGGCAAGTAGGGAAGTATCGGCAAAACCGGCTTCATTAAAAATTTTAATTACGTCATTAGCCTGGTCACAACCGATTTCAACCAACAATAACCCACCTTTTTTCAAAAAACAGGAAGCTCTTGCAGTTAAAACTCTGTAAAAGTTAAGGCCGTCGGTGCCTCCATCCAAAGCGGCGGACGGCTCATAAAACTTAACGTTTTCATCAAGGCGGCAAATATCCGCCGATTTAATATAAGGCGGGTTGCTGATAGCTATGTCATAAGGTTTTTCGCTGTAAAACTCATTAACATCGGCTTGGATAAAATTAATTCTAGGGCTTACGCCGTTGGCGGCTGCATTTTTTTCGGCTGTTTTAATCGCTTCGCCGCTTATGTCTATTGCCGTTACAAATGTTTCCGGGGCATAATGGGCGATAGAAACAGCAATACAGCCCGAACCTGTACACAAATCAATAACGTTTTTATACCCATGGGTTTTTATTTTATCAAGAGCTTTTAAAACAAGGGTTTCCGTGTCGTGGCGGGGGATAAGTACGTTTTCATCCACATAAAAATCCAGTGACATAAACTCGCAGAAGCCTGTAATATACTGAACCGGCATGTTCTTCAAGCGCTTATCTAAAGCGGCGGCGAATCTTTCCAGAGCATAAGGGCTTGCAGTTTCGTTTCCATCAGACAGAATCTTAACCTTTGAGTAACCTGCCGCCCACATTAAAAGCACAAGTGCGTCTAAAGAATAACTTTCAATACCCCTTTCCTTTAAAGCGCTTCTGCCGTCTCTTAAAACCTGCGAAATAGTAAGGTTATTCATTTTTTAAAACTCCGTTTAAGGCAGCTATAGCAACCTCTATCTGCATATCGTCCGGCTCTTTTGTTGTAAACTTTTGCAGACACATACCCGGATAACTTATAATATTTACAATAGCAGAATCATTTTTACCGGCCCATTTTATAATCTCATATGAAAGCCCGGCTATAAACGGAACAAAAACTATCCGCATAACAAACCGCAGCCAAATAACGTCTGTTCTTACAACCATAAAAACAATCATGCTAACAATCATGACAATCAGTAAAAAACTTGTGCCGCAGCGTTTGTTAAGGCGTGATTCAAGGCGCACGTTTGCAACTGTTAAAT
>CAZEYG010000282.1:0-3635 GCA_964516575.1 uncultured Defluviitaleaceae bacterium | reverse complement strand
ATTAATATTTTAACGGGCAGCCCTTATGGTATACATATTATTGTGGCCGGTGCTTTGCAAGGTCTTGGGGCAGAGGTTGGTTTCGGGCTTACAAAGCATAAATCTTATGGTATAATTAATTTTATTAGATCAGCAATATTTATTACAGTTTTTGTTACGCTTAGGGACTATTTTGTTTTTGGGCTTTCAGCCTTGCCGTTTAATATGTTGTCCTTATTAGTAGCAATTCGTATTATAAGCGCCGGAACCTTAGGATTTTGTCTGTGCTTTTTAATTGGCGGCGCTTTGGACAAGGTTGGCTTACTTCAACAAAACAAAGCATAATTAGAGCACGAAAGGAGCTAATAACTATAGATAATATAGTCGAAGTCAAAAACCTTTCGTTTACATACGAAAAAGATACAAAACCCATATTTAGCGATTTATGCTTTGCTCTGCCAAAAGGAAGCTGCACAATGCTTCTTGGGGAATCGGGCTGCGGAAAAAGTACGCTTATTCACGCCATATCCGGCATAATACCAAGACATATTAACGGCAATATGCAGGGTGATATTTTTCTTTGTGGTGAAAGCATAAGAGAGCTTAACGGCGCCGAAATTGCTCAAAAAATCGGCATAATGTTTCAAAACCCTGATTACCAGTTTTGTACGTTTACCGTGCTGGACGAAATTGTATTCGCAATGGAAAACCTGAGGCTTTCCCATGAGTTTATGGAAGCAAAAGCGGCAGAGCTTATGTCGCTTTTAGGTATTGAACATCTTAAGGACAGACCTCTTAACAAGTTGTCCGGCGGCGAGAAGCAGAAGGTTGCTCTTGCAAGCGTCTTATCCCTTGATCCGGAAATTATTGTGTTTGACGAGCCAACCGCAAATCTTGACCCAGCCGGAACAAAAGAAGTATTTGGCTTGTTTGGCTTTTTAAAAGAGGAGCTTCAAAAAACGATAATCGTTGTGGAGCATAAGCTGGAGCATTTGTTTGATTTACTTGACGGAATAATGATTTTAGAACGGGAACGGGGTTTAACCTTTTTGGGTTCGCCGGAAAACGGGCTTACATACCTATATATGGAACATAATAAACCCAATGTCCATACGCCTAAGGGAGCAGACTTTTTTATTGAATATAACATAAACGGTTTAACGAAAATACCATACTCGCCTGAAGATGTGGCAAATTGGATTATAGAGCATATGCTGAAAAGTCAGTCTTTAAGCCAATCCCTAAGTGAGGATGAGGCTTTGGAGCATAAACAAAGTAGGTTATGCTTTTCTGTTGATAATGTAAGTCTTGTTAGGCAAAGTCTTCAAGTGTTAAATGATATTTCCTTTCAAGTTTCCGAAGGAGATTTTGTAGCACTAATGGGGCATAACGGAGCCGGTAAAAGCACTCTTCTAAAAACAATGCTTCATTTGGAAAAGGATTATACCGGAGCTGTTTATTTATATGGCAGGCCGGTTAGGTTCATAAAAAAGCAAGAGCTTTGGAGCATTGCAAGCATTGCATTCCAAGACCCGGAATGGCAATTCGTAACGAATACAGTATACGAGGAGATAAGTTACAGCCTTAAAGGCCAAAAGTTATCAAACGAACAAAAAGACAATGCCGTCAACGAATATTTAAATCGGTTTGGGCTTTGGGATAAAAAAGATACTTACCCGTTTTTATTAAGCCAAGGAGAAAAGCGCCGGCTTAGCGTTGCTTCTATTTTAGTGGCTGGTCAAAGGGTGTTGCTGTTGGACGAGCCTACTTACGGTCAAGATCGTAAAAATGAAGCTGAAATAATGGAGCTTATGCGTGAGCTTAATAATAACGGAGTAACCATTATAATGACTACCCACGATATGGATTTAGCCTATAAATATTGCAATAAGGTTATTGTGCTTGCAGATGGAAGGTCGGCTTATGAAGGAGCTCTTGAGCTAATGTTTGAAAACAAAAAACTTCTAGCAGAAGCTCGGCTGGAAGAGCCTTACTGGAGGCGGGTTTCCCTGCTTGTCAGGGAAAGACATCCGTTGTTCCCGAACGTAAAATCAAAGGAAGAGCTTTATGAATACATTACTTTATAATTTAAATCCGGTGACAAAAATTTACCTTATGGTGTTGTTTATACTGCCGGTTTCTTTCAGCTACGACATTTTCTTTCCCATAACAGTATTAATCGTCCTTATATATGCTGCGAAATTGTTAGCCGGAATCCCTATTTGTGGGTTTTACAAAACCATGAAAATGATTATTTTTTCGTCCCTATGCCTTTCCTTGTTTTTTATGTTTAGCAGAGGGTTTAGCAACAACGGCCAAATATCCTTTTTGTTTTTTAGCTGGCATATGAACGATATTGTGCTTTCAATATCCCTTGGTCTAAGAATGCTAGTGTTTGCCTATATTTCCTTTATTTTTATTAGCACGACAGATGCAGTTGAGCTTGTGCTTAGTTTAATACACATACTTCGTGTTCCCTATAAGGCGGCTTTTGCGTTTTTGGCCGCCTATCGCTTTGTTCCTACGTTTTATGACGAGCTTAATTGTATCATAACCGCTAGAGAAGCACGGGGGATTGACATTGGCGGCGGCGTTTTCAAAACAGTATTACAAATACCAAAGACGATAACGCCCCTTTTAATCAGCGCAATCCGAAAAGGTGAGCGCATGGCAATAGCTATGGAAGCTAGAGCTTTCGGTTTATATGACGACAGAACATACTTTAAGAGCACGTCTATCAAACAGCTAGACTGCCATACCATTATATTCGCCACACTGTTTGTTACGGTGCTGCTTATTATTTATACGGTTAACGGGCTTTATCGCTTTGGCAAATCATTTTAATGGAGGAAGTTGTATGCCATATTTATATCAAAAGTTAAATACAGAAGTAAGCAAGTTGCCTTTTGATACTGAAAGGCTGAACGAATATTTGGGGCTTTTAAATGCGGCTTTGCCTATGGCAAGAAAACCGATAGGTGTAAAGCTGGTGTTTACAAAGGAAGAATACGATTCCTATGACTGGGATGAGCAAAATCACAAAACCTCTTATTGCATGATGCTTGAAAGAGCGACAAAAGGCGTTTGCCTTCGCTCCAGACTGGAGCATCATTTATGCGACGGAGGTACGACGGCGCTGGCGCTGGAGCCAAGCACAGAGCGGATCGAGTCCGGCGAGGAGTATTTTTCCTATAACCTTTATGAGTCAAAAGCCGTTGCAAGAAGATTACGAAGTAAAATAAAAAGCCTTCACCGTCATGAGGCAAAAACCTATGGCATTTTAACCGGCCCGCTGGAAATGTTTATGGTTGCACCGGATGTTATAATATTTATAGGGAATCCTTATACAATAATGCGGTTAACCCAAGGTTACGAATACAAAACCGGCATAAAACCCAACGTGGATTACGGCGCAATGCAAGCGTTGTGCTCCGAATTAACCGCATCACCTTATATCTCCGGTGATATGAACATAAGCGCTTTTTGCCCAAGCACACGGGTTTTAGCGAAATGGGACGACTCGGAGATGGGCGCTTCTCTGCCTTTTGAAAGGTTTTATGATACAGTTGACGGCGTCCTTAATACAATCCGTTCTACAGATGTTAAGGAAAGGAAAGAACAAATAGAAAAGCGGTTTATGGACAACGGGTTACGTA
>CAZEYG010000281.1:0-3640 GCA_964516575.1 uncultured Defluviitaleaceae bacterium | reverse complement strand
AGCGCTGCTAATATAAATGACTTCGCTAGAAATGAAAAGAAAAATGTCAGCGCTGTTATTATCGACCGGGCTTCAACGAGTGAAAAGGTCTATTCGATTGATGAAGGGCTTGAAGCCGCTAAAAAAGCCTCAAAGGCTGAATATGACAATGTTGCAGAATACCTGAAGCTAACTGACCGTAAGTTTGATGAAATGTATAAGGATTATGATTCCCAAAAGGTTTATTACTCAGATGAGGATTTAGGCCGTTATTATTTTTATTATCTGTAAGTATTTTAAAAAAATCGAATTTTATTTAATAAATATACAGGCAAGCTGTATAGCGAAAAAGTTGCTTTGCCATTCTTATGCATCAGAGAAGACTTTATAAATGTTTCATTTACTTATCAATAAAGGCATTACATTGTTTGTACAAGGAGATTTAATTTGATAAGGTTTATTTTAGCTTCCGCTTCCCCTAGACGTAAGAAGCTGCTAGAACAACTTGGTATTATGTTCGACGTAGTTGTCAGCGATGCGGACGAAGAGGTTGAAGGCAATCCTTCCCCGGAAGATTTCGTCAGAATAGTATCTAAACGAAAAGCAGAAAGTGTGGCAAATACAGTTGCTGTTTTGGAGAATAATGAAAAAACAGTAGTTATTGCAGCGGATACGATTGTTTATATTAACGGCAGAATATTAGGCAAACCTAAGGACTATAATGAAGCCTTTGAAATGTTAAAGGCTCTTTCGGGTAATATTCATACCGTTTATACAGGTTTAACGGTTGCAAAAATAACTTGCAGCAAAGAAGAATACTGTAACGTAATTTCTTATGTGCAGCAATGCTGCGCCACAAATGTAGTTTTTAGGTCATTAACAAACAATGAAATAAACGATTACATTTTAACCGGAGAGCCGTTTGACAAAGCAGGCGCTTATGCAATTCAAGAAAAAGGTTCTTTACTTATAGAAAAAACCGACGGCGACTTTCATAATATTGTAGGTCTTCCGATTCTTACTCTGCATAAGCTGTTAGCCGATGAAAAGCTGTTATAATAATATAATTAGTAGTAGAAAAGTAACAAACCCGTCTGTTTAAACAGCGGCGGGTTCAGATTGTCGACAACTAAGTTTTTTAGGTTTTAGCGTCGCAGACCTTCACTAAGTACTCGGCAAAGTGGCGAAGCCACTTTGTCGACAGCATAATCCCGCCTGTTTAAACAACGGCGGGATTATTGTTATAAATCTTATTATTATCTTGGTTCTATTACCTCGTTCGGGTCAATCAGTAATTGTCTGTCTGGATTTAATTCAAATTCGTAATGGTCACAAATATCCAGTATCAGCGCAAATTCATCAAGGGTTACATGACCGTTAGGCTTAAATGACTTTTTATCTATGCCGCTTACGATTCCGAAATAGTACAGCTTGGATATGCTGTAGTACTCATCGCTTGAAGGTGATATATCCAAATACGGCATTGCGTTGAAATCAATCGTATCCGGCAATACAAGCATTCTGTCAAGCATAAGAGCAAGCTCGGCTCTAGTAATTTTTTGATTTGGGTTAAATTTATTGCCCTTGAAATTAAATACCTTTCTGCGTGCCAGTGCGTTTATCTGTCCTTTTCCTGAATAGTTTGAAATATCAGTAAAGAAATTACCGTTCTTTTCAGGGTCAATATAGGTTATTTCTGACAATAAAACAGCTGCGTCACCTCTTGTAAGAACAGTTTTTCCATCAGCCTTATTACCGGTTTCCTTGTCAAGAATGCTAGAAAGTAATAGCTTCTTAGGTCTGGAAGGTTTATTTGGTTTTGGCTTGCTTGTTGATGGATTAGTTGGTTCCGGTGTTGGTGTTGGTTCTGGTGTCGGTTCAGGTGTTACTTCCGGAGTTGGCTCAGGTGTTGCTTCTGGAGTTGGTGTTGGAGTTACTTCCGGTGTAGGAGTAGGAGTTGCTTCCGGAGCCGGCGTCGGAGTTGGTTCCGGTGTTGGCGTTGGAGTTGCTGTTGGTGGCGGTGTTACGGTCGGCTCGTTAGTTGAGGTGCCGTTTAAAGTTGAAGTATAAAAACTCCAAACCGACGTATCCTCTTGACCTAACGCCCAGCTTCCTACTCCATGCAGACCATAGTCTCTTATAAGGTCAAGCTTGTATTTAACAGAATCCAGGTTATCATACCATATGCTATAAACACCTTCTGTTAATATACGTCCGCCCCATATTTTGGGTTTAGGGTCTGATTCCTTTATTGTCACCTTAGCGTTAGCTGATTGAGTAGCCACATCATATCTAAAGCTGGATTCATAATTTTTAATTAGAAATTCAACGTCATTTGCAGTTATACCTATGCCGCCGACTGCTTCGCCGGATTTCCAGTATCTGCCGAAAAATGGTATACCCGTTACAATTTTTTCCTTTGGCACTCCTTGATTTAAGGCATACTTGATTGAGTTTTCAAAAAATGTGCTGCTTGAAACAGGGCCTTCTGGGCCTCCATGATACGACTCGTCATATGCCATTATCATAAGATAATCGCTGTATTTGGCCAGGTTAGCATAATCATAAGAGCCGTGCCAGCCTGTTAACCAGCCTTTAGGATTTGCCGCAACCGCAACAGAAACAATTTTGCTTGGAGGCAACTTCTCCCGTAATAAGCGGGTAAAATCAGTGTATTGGCTTCTATACTTTTCGTTTACATTTTCTATGTCTATATTAATTCCGTCAAGATTGTATTTATCAATCATTAATGCAATTTCAGAAGATAACGCTTCCCTGTTATCAAGAGCGGCGTTTCCCAAAGTTCTGTCCCAATGATTGCTTATAAATGGGATTACTGAAATATTCTTTTTGTGCATTTCTTCAATAAAAGCGGGGTCAATTTTATTTGACGGAGTTATTAACAGGCTTCCGTCATAATTAATGTCAAAGTAGTCGGGGTTTACAGTTTTAATTGAATTTTGAGAATTTCCAAGAATCTTTAAATAGGATATTGTTGTTCCGCCGTATAAATACGTCAGGCTTTCCTTACTTGGAGCAGTGGGTGAAGAGGGATTTTCAGTAGGAATATCACCTGTTTTTTCAGGAATTGTTATTACCTGGCACACATAAATCATATTCGTATCGGTTATTTGTGGATTTGCAGCAGCAAGTTCATCAACAGTGACATTATGCTTTTGAGCTATCAGCCAAAAGCTGTCGCCTGCTTGAACCGTATATTCTGCCGCTAAAGCACTTAACCCGAATATACTTATTGCAATTAAAACTGCAATAAATGCACTTGCCTTTTTAATACGTTTCAGCATAGTTGGATGTATCCTCCCTTTTATAAATTTACATATCCGCTGATATGTACAGCTAGGTTACTCCTTACCGATTATGTTACGGTTAAAAAATTAACCTGATTTTATTTTATCTATTTATTATAATAATATACGGAGCAGCAATTTCTATAAAATAACGCAAGATTCGAGAGATTATGCTATTTTTCCTTAATTTGCTTTAGTTGAAGGGGTAGGCGGTTACGCAAAATAAGTTATGTTTCCAAAATATACAAGCGGTCAATAAATAAATCTATTATCATAGAATCAATTGCAGTATACTAAAAGGGAGTGGACATATTACGTCCACTATGCTATCATAACCCACATGAGACGAACAA
>CAZEYG010000280.1:0-3655 GCA_964516575.1 uncultured Defluviitaleaceae bacterium | reverse complement strand
ATGAAAATGAATGACGAGTTTTTCATCTCGGAAGTGGCAAAGCTATATTATATAGATAAAATAAAGCAAAATGAGATAGCTGAAAGATTCAGTGTTTCGCCTATGGTCATATCTAGGGCTATAAAAGAGGCGGAGCAAAACAACATTGTCACGTTTCATGTGAAAACCCCCTGGAAATTAGACAGCGCCCTTGGCAACTCAATCCGCAAGGCACTGGCACTAAAAGAATGCATAGTGCTTGACATAATGCCCAACAGAGAAATGAAAGCTGAAATTGGCGCATATTTGGCGGACTATTTCATGGGTATGTTGTCAAACGCAAAAATTGTAGGTATTTCCTGGGGAAGAACAATTGCTAAATTTGCCGAGGCATTGCCTTATTCACGGATAGAACGAATGGAGCTTGTTCAGTTAACCGGTTGTTTTTGGGAGGAAAAAGGGTATTCAGTAACGCCAACGGGCATCATGCTTCATATGGCAGAGAAACTTGGCGCAAAATCATATTTTTTGAATGCACCATTATACGTTCCCACCGAGGAGATGTGCCAAATCATAAAAGGCGACCAGATGAACCAAGTTATATTCGAAAAAAGTCAAAAATGTGACGTTACTATTTGCGGAGCAAGTAAGCTGGACAGAAATAGCACTACCTTTCGGATGGGCGTAATAACCGACGAGGATTACAACGAGCTGGAGCAAAAAGGCGCCATAGGCGACATCGCCGGTACCTTTATTGACGCAGCGGGTAACGAAATTATTTGGAGTAAAACAAAGCTTTACACAGGCACACCACAGTCAACTATATCAAAGGCGAATAACTGCATTTGCGTTGCCGGGGAAGCCAAAAAGGCTCAAGTTATATTAGCTGGTGCTCGCAAGAAGATGTTTAATATGCTCATTATATCTCGTGAGCTGGCTACTGAAATGGTTAGTTATAGTCAACTATAATCAATTTTTGGTGTTGTGCGAAAATAGCTGAAAGTCAAAACCTTGGGGCTCTGCCCCAAACCCCGCAACTTTTGAAAAAGTTGACAAAACTTTTATTATAACAGAAAAGACGCCTTAAGGTTTTAATTTGTTTTAGTACACTATTAAACGGAATTGCTATAAAGAGTAAGTGTTTAATTTCTATATTTATTGGAGTTGTTATTTATGTTAACAATTAACGGCACAAAAATGAAAGCTGCAATACTTAGTGCAGCTTTAGCAATTTATGAAAACGAGTCTTACCTTTCTAAGCTGGACAGCTTTGTTGGTGACGGTGACCACGGTTCCACTGTAGCAAGAGGTTTTAGAGCTGCAGAAGCTAAGCTGAAGGAAACGACGGAAAACAAAAAACCCGGAGAATGGCTGCAAGACGCAGGTGCTGCACTGTCTAAGGCTATGGGTGGTGCAATCGGCCCTATTTTCGGTGGTATATTTACTACTGCCGGCAAGAACTGTACTGAAGAAGAAATTAATCAGGAAGAATATATAAAAGCAATGAGGTGCGCCCTTGATTATATTAAAAAGATAGGCGGCGCAAAAGAAGGCGACAGAACACTTGTGGACGCTTTTTCCCCTTATATTTCTTCCCTTGAACGCTCTTTAGAAGCAGGTGAAGATTTTGCAGCAGCATTAAAAACAGCGGCAAATGAAGCAGAAGCCGGCGCAGAGAACACAAAAACAATGCAAGCAAAAAAAGGACGGGCAAAATTTTTGCAAGATAAGTCTATAGGTTACAGAGATGCCGGAGCATCGTCTTTTACTATAGTTGTGACTGTTTTTGCCCATGAATTTTCAAAGGAGGCATAATGATGAAAAAAATTATAAATAAGACAGAAAATTTAACCACAGAGCTTTTGCAGGGTTATTGCCTTGCATACAAAAACAAGGTTAAACTCGTTCCCGATACCCACATAGTGCTTCGCAAAGAGCCTAAAGAAAAAGGTAAAGTAAAATTTATGATGGCAAACGGTTCGGGACACGAACCTTGCACTAACGGTTGGGTCGGCTACGGCATGATGGATATGAATGTTGTGGGCGATATTTTTACCGCAGCCTCTAGTGACGACATACTTAAGGCACTTGAGCTTATTGACGATGGCAGCCCAATACTCGTATATATTATGAACCACGCCGGAGACGTTTTAAACGGCACATTAGCTTATGAAGAAGCTAAAGAAAAAGGATTAGACGTACACAAATTTATTTTTTATGATGACATTGCTTCTGCTCCTAAAGGAATGGAAGAAGAACGTCGTGGAATGGCCGGATATATATTCCCTATGAAAATTGTGGGTGCAATGGCAGAAGAAGGCCGCAATATCGACGACTGTCTTAAAATGCTTGAAGATTTGAGAAATAATACACGTACACTTGCCGTTGCAATAAATGGCGGAACAAACCCAATTTCAGGTGCAGAGCTTTTTGAGCTTGCCGATGACGAAATTGAAATTGGTATGGGTGCCCATGGCGAGGGCGGTGCAAACAGAATTAAAATGACAGATGCAAAAACACTTACCCGTAAAATGTGCGATATGCTCCTTGAAGATGGTTCCTATGAAAAAGGAGACGACATATTGGTGTTCTTAAACGGTACCGGTGCTACTACAGTTATGGAAATGAACATAGTTTACAAAGAGCTGTATGAATACCTTGAAGAAAAAGGCATTAACCCCGTTGAAGGCGTAATAGACAACCTTCTTACAACTCAGGAATGTGCAGGATTTTCCTTCTCGTTCTTAAAACTGGAAGGCGAAATGCTAAAATACTGGAATGCGCCGGCAGACGCACCTTATTTCGTAAGACGCTAAAGGAGAATTTTAATGCTTGACAAAATCACAATAGAATCTCTAGTGAGGGAGGCTGTTGAAAGATATTTGGTTGAATCGCATTCTAACGCCTCCCCTAGCCAATCGCCGGCAAAAATAGAAAATTATTATAAGCCACAAGCCTCAAACGGAGTATTTACAGACGGAAAAGAAGCCTGCGATGCTGCTGCAGCCGCTCTTAAAGAACTTGAGAAACTGTCTATCAAGGACAGAAACCGTATAATAGAAGCTATTAGAGATTTTACACGTAAACAAGCCCAAACATTAAGCAAAATGATAGTTGATGAATCCCATATGGGCGTATATGAAGATAAAGTAATAAAGCATATGCTAGTTGCTGACCTAACGCCGGGTACAGAAGACCTTAAATGCTTGTCCCAAAGCGGCGACGATGGGCTTACCCTTTACGAGCAAGGACCCTATGGCGTAATAGGTGCGGTTACACCCGTCACAAACCCAACAGAAACAATTTTGTGCAATGCAATTGGCATGATAGCGGCTGGTAATACGGTTGTTTTTAACCCACACCCCAATGCGAAAAATGTTAGCGCTTATTGTGTCAAAGAGCTAAATAAAGCCTTAGAAGCCGTTGGCGCACCGAAAAATATTATTTGCCTTATAGAAAACCCAACAAAAGAATCACTGGACGCCATAGTAAGTCACAAAAAGGTTAGGCTATTATGCGGTACAGGAGGGCCGGGGCTTGTTTCGGCGTTGCTTTCATCAGGCAAAAAGGCTATAGGCGCAGGTGCCGGCAACCCACCGGTAATAGTGGACGAAACGGCGGATTTAAAAAAGGCAGCCATAGACATTATTAACGGGGCAGCATTTGACAACAATCT
>CAZEYG010000279.1:0-3656 GCA_964516575.1 uncultured Defluviitaleaceae bacterium | reverse complement strand
CAAGCTCATGTATCGAAGAAGCTGTTGAACACGCTATGGATAAAATAAAGGGTGCATACTCTTTTGTGCTTATGTCCCCAAGAAAACTTATTGCTGTTAGAGATCCTAACGGTTTTAGGCCTCTTTGTATTGGGCGGCTTAAGAGCGGTTATGTTTTTGCCTCCGAATCATGTGCGTTAGACGCCGTAAACGCCACGTTTATTCGTGACGTTGCGCCGGGGGAAATTGTAGAGGTAGTAGACGGAGAACTCAAAACCTATAAAGAAGGAGCCACATCAGGCTCAAACTTTTGCGTTTTTGAGTTTATTTATTTTGCACGGCCAGATTCAATTATAGAAGGCGTTAGTGTCCATGAAGCAAGAAAACGGGCAGGAGCGTATTTGGCGCTGGAATACCCGGTTGATGCCGATGTTGTTATCGGCGTGCCGGATTCAGGCCTTGATGCCGCTATGGGTTACGCTCATCAATCGGGCATACCTTACGGCGTTGGTCTTTTGAAAAACAGATATATCGGCAGAACGTTTATCCAACCTGTTCAGGCACAGCGGGAAAACTCAGTTAAAATAAAGCTGAACGCCGTATCCGCTACGGTAAAAGGCAAGAGGGTTGTTTTGGTGGACGATTCAATAGTCAGAGGAACAACATGCGCTAGAATCGTAAGACTGCTTCGTGAAGCGGGCGCAAAAGAGGTTCATATGCGGGTATCCTCGCCGCTTTTTATGGAGTTGTGCCATTTTGGAACAGACGTAGCCAGCAAGGAAAACCTACTTGCATGTAGAATGAAAGAGGAAGAAATAGCCGGTTATTTAGGCGTGGACAGTGTTGGTTTTATAAGCGTTGATCACGTTAAAAAGATTGCAGGAGGCGCAAAGTGCGGCTTTTGTATAGGTTGCTTTACAGGGGAATATCCTGTTGACGTTACAAGCGCCGGATGTAAGGATAAGTTTGAGGAAAAGCTGTCCAAATAAGACATTAAATAATTTAGTATAGAGGGTTACATATGAATAATTCATCTGTTAGCGAGCATTTGAACGAGCATTTGAACGAGCATTTGAACGAACAAAACGCCAGCTATAAGGACGCCGGCGTGGATGTAACCGCCGGGTATAAAGCTGTTGAGCTTATGAAGGCGTCCGTTGAGCGGACGAAAATAAAAGGCGTATTATCCGGCTTAGGTGGCTTCGGCGGTTTGTTTCAGCCTGATTTGAGCGGAATGAAAAACCCTGTCCTTGTTTCCGGCGCTGACGGCGTAGGCACAAAGCTAAAGCTGGCGTTTATGCTTAATAAGCATGACACTGTTGGTATTGATTGCGTTGCAATGTGTGTAAACGACATAGTTTGCGCCGGGGCAAGACCGCTGTTTTTTTTGGACTATATAGCTCTTGGAAAAAACTATCCCGAAAAGGTTGCCTCTATTGTTTCGGGGGTGGCAGAAGGCTGCGTTTTAGCGGGCTGTGCCCTTATTGGCGGCGAAACTGCCGAAATGCCGGGTTTTTACCCGGAGGATGAATACGACCTTGCAGGTTTTGCCGTTGGTATGGCAGACAAGGATAAGATACCTGAAAATGAAAACGTTCAGGCCGGGGATGTTGTTATCGGCTTGCCTTCGTCCGGGGTTCATTCCAACGGCTTTTCCCTTGTTAGAAAAATTTTCGACAGAGACATGTCGTCCTATAATTCATATTCGGATACGTTGGGTATGACTTTAGCTATGGCGCTGCTTGAACCAACTAAAATATACGTTAAACCTGTGCTTTCGCTGCTTGAAAAGGTTGCTGTTCGTTCAATCGCCCATATAACAGGGGGCGGCTTTTACGAAAACATTCCTAGAGCTTTGCCGGAAAACAAGCGGGCGAAGATTGATATAACATCAATTAAAAGACCGCCGCTGTTTGATATTATTAAAAAGGCGGGGGATGTGCCTGAGGAGCATATGTATAATACCTTTAACATGGGTATTGGCATGGTTTTGGTTGTTGGTAAAATGGATGCTGATAAGGTTATTAAAATACTAGCCGAAAACGGCCAGGAGGCTTATGTTATCGGTGAAATTGAGAACGGCTTGAGAGGTATAGACTTATGCTAAGGCTTGCGGTTCTTGTTTCCGGCAGCGGCACAAACCTACAGGCAATAATCGACGGAATTGAATCAGGCAAGGTTAAAAACACGGAGATAACTCTTGTTATATCCAACAGGGAAAAGGCTTACGCCCTTGAAAGGGCAAAAGCTAAGGGTATAAAAACCGCCGTAATAAAGCGAAGCGCCTTTGCCAGCCAAGAAAGCTGGGAAGAGGTTATGATAACGGCTATCGAAAGGGAAAACGTAGGGCTTATTGTTTTGGCAGGGTTTATGGCCATATTATCCGATAGGTTTGTAAAGCATTTTAAGGACAGGATTATTAACATTCATCCGTCGCTTATACCGTCTTTTTGCGGCAAAGGGTTTTATGGCCTAAAGGTTCACGAGGCGGCCTTAAAGGCAGGGGTTTTAGTATCCGGCGCAACCGTCCATTACGTCAACGAAATAGTGGACGGAGGAAAAATTATCGCTCAAAAGGCCGTAGACGTTTTACCTGACGATACGCCGGAAAGCCTTGGTAAACGGATTTTAACGGAAGAGGAATGGGAAATTCTTCCTGCCGCTATTAACAAAATAGCAAATGATAAAAGTAATAAGGAGGGTGGCTAATGAAAAAGCGGGCTTTAATCAGCGTGTCCGATAAAAGAGGTGTTGTTGAATTCGCTAAAGCTGTTTCGGAGATGGGTTTTGAGATTATTTCAACCGGCGGCACAGCGACTGTCCTGTCGGAAAGTGGCGTAGACGTAATACCCATAAGCCAAATAACCGGCTTTCCCGAATGCCTTGACGGCAGGGTTAAAACGCTACACCCTAATATCCACGGCGGTATTCTTGCAATACGTGATAATATTGAGCACATGAGACAGCTTGAACAGTTTAATATAAACACAATAGATATTGTTGCCATAAACCTTTATCCGTTTAAGGAGACTATACAAAAGGACGACGTTACTTTAGCGGAAGCAATTGAAAACATCGACATAGGCGGCCCTTCTATGTTAAGGGCGGCGGCTAAAAACTACCGGTTTGTGACCGTTATAACAGAGCCGTCTGATTATGATGTAATAGTTAGTGAGCTTAGGGAAAAGGGTGTTGTTTCAGAGGAATTAAGGCTGGCGCTTGCCGCAAAGGTTTTTGAGCATACGTCGGCATATGATACCTTAATAGCAGGGTATTTAGGCAAGCAGAAAAGCTGTAATGAAAGTCACTTGCCGACAACCCTGACGTTAACCTTTGAAAAGGTTCAGGATATGAGATACGGCGAAAACCCCCATCAGTTTGCTGCCTTTTATAAGGAAGCGGCGGCAAAGGACGGTTTACATAAAGCCGTCAAGTTACACGGCAAGGAGCTTAGCTTCAATAACATAAATGATGCAAACGGCGCACTGGAGCTTTTAAACGAGTTAGGTGGCGATATGCCGGCGGCTGTTGCCGTAAAACATGCCAACCCTTGCGGCGCTGGTCTTGGGGAAACGTTACATGAGGCATATATAAACGCTTATGAGGCTGACCCGGTTTCGATTTTCGGCGGCATAGTTGCGCTGAATCGCTGTGTAGACAAGGCAACAGCAGAGGAG
>CAZEYG010000278.1:0-3671 GCA_964516575.1 uncultured Defluviitaleaceae bacterium | reverse complement strand
AAAAGAAAAAAGAAAAAATATGGAGGCAGGTATGATGAATAATAACGTCAAAAAAAAAGTCGGCCAAAACAACAGTGAAGATAATTTTAAGCAGATAGCCGCAAGAATACGTGAGCTTAGAGAGGTTTGGGAGCTTAGCGTTGAAGAACTAGCGGCGGAAACAGGCGTTGACGTTAATACATATAACGCCTATGAAAACGACGGGGTTAACATACCCATAAGCGTCCTCTATCATCTTTCCCATAAATTTAATGTGGATTTGGAAGAAATTTTAACCGGTCTTTCCCCACGGCTTGACGATATGTGTGTCGTTAAAAAAGGCCGTGGTCTAAGCGTAGACAGATACCCGGGATACTCCTTTCAAAGCCTAGCGCCTAAGTTTACTCATAAAATCATGGAGCCTCTTCTTGTTACTGTTGAGCCTTCCGACAAGCCGCTAAAGCTCGTTACCCACAGCGGCCAGGAGTTTAACATGGTGCTTCAAGGTGAAATTGAAATAGTGTTTGATAAAAAACAGATTACCCTTAAAGAAGGGGACAGTATATATTTTAACCCGATGATACCCCACGGCCAAAAAGCACTGGGTGGCAAGACAGCCCGCTTTTTAACGGTTATTGCGGAATGAACTACGGTTTAGTACCAGCGGCAAGCCCCGGGGTCCCCGGAAAGCGAAGCTTTTTGGGGTGGAAGCCCTGGGGTATTAAACCTGTTCATTCACGGGCATTCGCCAAATGCACAAGCAAGCTTGCGCGCTTGGCTCATTGCCACCGAGAAAATAAAAATTCAACACACGGAGGAAAGCAGAAATGATTGAACGATTTTTACCAAGGACAGAATTCGACAGCTACGAGGATTTTAAACAAAACTACAAGCTGAACGTGCCCGATGGGTTTAACTTCGGTTATGATATAGTAGACGAATGGGCAAGGCTGGATAAAAACAAAAAGGCTCTTGTTTGGTGCGACGATTTAGGCAGAGAAGAAATCTTTACCTTCGACGACATCAGCCGCCTTTCTAACCAAACGGCTAACTGGCTTTTGTCCCAGGGCATTAAAAAAGGCGATTCTGTGCTTCTGATTTTAAGGCGCCGCTTTGAATATTGGATTTGCGCCGTTGCTTTAAACAAAATCGGAGCGGTTATTATCCCGGCTACCCTCCAGCTTACGGCTAAGGATATTGTATATAGATGTAACGCTGCGGATATTAAGATGATTATTTGCGTAAACGATGAGTTTGTTATAAGCCAAGTAGAGGAAGCTGAAAATGACTGCCAAGCCCTCTTGTCTAAGGTTATTGTAGACGGCGAAAGGCAAGGGTTTTTAACCTTTTCCGAGGAAATAAAAAACCATTCGGAAATACATAACCGTCCCGAAAACCTTAACACAAACGACGACATTATGCTTATGTATTTTACGTCAGGCACGACAGGTATGCCGAAAATGGTTAAACATACCTTTACTCATCCGCTGGGGCATATTGTAACCGCCAAGTATTGGCAAAGGGTGCAGGAAAACAAGCTGCATATGTCCGTTTCCGATTCGGGTTGGGCTAAATTCGGCTGGGGTAAAATCTACGGCCAGTGGATTTGCGGCGCGGTCGTATTTGCTTATGATATGGAGAAGTTTGTGCCGGTTAAGCTCCTTGAAAAAATATGTAAATACCGGGTTACAACCTTTTGTGCCCCACCTACTATGTTCCGCTTTATGCTTCAAGAGGATTTAAGGAAATACGACTTATCGTCCATTGAAGCGGCGGGAATTGCCGGGGAGCCGCTGAACCCGGAAATATTCAAGAAATTCCAGGTTATAACCGGCCTAAAGCTGACAGAAGGTTTCGGTCAGTCGGAAAGTACTGTGCTTATAGCTAATTTCCCGTGGTTTGACGTTAAACCCGGCTCAACCGGCAAGCCGTCCCCACTTTATGACATAGACATAGTAGACCCTGACGGCAACCCTTGCGAAGACGGTGAGGAAGGCGAAATCGTCGTTAAGGGTATCAAAAGTTACATGCCCCCCGGTTTATTTACCGGTTATTATAAAAACGATGAAGTAACCGACCAATGCATGGGTAAAGGTTATTATCAAACAGGTGACATGGCATGGAGAGATTCCGACGGTTATTACTGGTTTGTTGGCCGGAACGACGACGTTATAAAATGCTCCGGTTATCGTATCGGGCCTTTTGAAGTTGAATCCGCTTTAGCGGAACACCCGGCCGTTTTAGAATGCGCCGTAACCGCTGCCCCTGACCCAATCAGAGGCCAGGTTGTAAAAGCAACGATTGTATTAACCCAAGGCTTTAAGGACAAAATAAAGGATACGAGCGAAAAAGAAACGCTAATCAAAGAATTACAGCAGCATGTTAAGCACGTAACTGCGCCTTATAAATACCCCCGGATAATTGAGTTCATCGACGAGCTTCCAAAAACCGTCGGCGGCAAAATCAAACGTGCGCTTATAAGGCAAAACGATAATAAATAATCGAAAACCAAACAGAAGGGATATGGTTAAATGGATATTCGTAACGAAAAGCTTGCAAAAAATCTCGTTAATTATTCTGTAAAACTTAAAGAAGGCGAAACAATACTTATCGAATGCAGGGGGCCTGAATGTGTACCTCTTGTAAACCAAATTGTTAAGGAGGTTTATAAGGTTAAAGGTATACCTTTTGTTACCGTATATTCGCCTACAACCGAACGTGAGCTTTTGCTTGAGGCCACAGAAAAGCAGCTTAACCTTCTTGCCAAATTTGACCTGCTTAAAATGGAAAACATGAACGCCTATATTAGCGTCAGAGGCGGAGAAAACGCCTATGAAAACGCCGATGTACCCGTTAAAAACCTAGAGCTTTATAACAGGCTTTATTCGCGGCCCGTTCATCTTTCCGAAAGAATACAAAAAAAGTGGGTTGTGCTTCGTTATCCAAACTCCAGCATGGCTCAGCTTTCCTCTATGAGCCAGGAAGCCTTCGCAAGTTACTACTACGACGTTTGTAACCTAGACTACGGCAAAATGAACAACGCTATGGAGCCTCTTAAGCAGCTTATGTCACGAACAGCTAAGGTTCGTATAACCGGCCCCGGCACAGACCTTACCTTCTCAATTAAAGGCATGAACATTATAAAATGCGCCGGCGAATGTAACATACCTGACGGCGAAGTATATACTGCGCCTATTAGAGATTCCGTTAACGGGGTTATATCCTATAACACTCCGTCACCTAACCAAGGTTTTGTTTATGAAGATGTTTGCTTAACCTTCCAAGACGGAAAAATTATTAAAGCAACAGCCAACGACACCGAGCGTATAAACAAGGTGTTCGACACCGACGAAGGAGCAAGATATATCGGCGAGTTTGCCATAGGTGTTAACCCCTATATTACAAAACCAATGAAGGATACCCTTTTCGACGAGAAAATCATGGGCTCCTTCCATTTCACGCCGGGCAACAGCTACAAAGACGCATTTAACGGCAACACAAGCGCCGTCCATTGGGATTTAGTTAACATTCAAACAAAGGAGTTTGGCGGCGGCGAGATGTATTTTGACGATGTGTTAATCCGCAAAGACGGTTTGTTTGTTCTGCCTGAATTAGATTGCCT
Organism: uncultured Defluviitaleaceae bacterium; assembly: GCA_964516575.1. Lineage (GTDB taxonomy): Bacteria > Bacillota > Clostridia > Lachnospirales > WRBF01 > CAZEYG01. Next base: position 70 of record CAZEYG010000278.1, on the reverse strand, counting down.
GAATCCTGAAAATTTAAAATAACCTACTCCGCTGCAAAAATAAAAAAATAACAATAATTTCAGACTGTTT
>CAZEYG010000277.1:0-3700 GCA_964516575.1 uncultured Defluviitaleaceae bacterium | reverse complement strand
ACCTGACGCTGTAGATTATCCCTAGGAGCTCGTCTGTTATAAGCAATGCCTTTTTAGCAGTTTCTCCATCGATAAGGTCTTTCTCAAGAGCTTCGGCAACCTCACCGATGTCCAGTACCTTTACAAACCCGTCGTTGTAAACAATAACATCTATAAGTAAATCATTAAACAAAAAAGAATTTTCAACGCTGTCATAAATTGTTTCGATAATATCACAATAGGTATATATACAGTTATCGTTAGAATCAATAAATCTACTGACCTTAAATCCTTTTTTCAAGAAAAAACATGATAAACCGCAGCAAAAATCCTTCCTGGGTTTAAGCGCCTTCCATTTTGTGACTATAATCTCGTCGTCAGAGTATGTAATTTCATCATCTTTTAGATATACGGTTTCTTCAGGTATGAACCTTCTGCGGTATAGTTTTGGTGCATTCATAAAACCCACCCCTAAAGTGATTGTCCTATTAGTTATATTAATGTATAATGATAGTGCAGTCAATCAATAAATTTTAAAGCTGTATATTATAAGGAGAATTTGAAATGTCCAAGATTTATAATAATATAAAAGAGCTGATAGGCAACACCCCGATTTTAAGGCTAAGCGGCTTTGAGCGTAAAAAAGCTGTAAGTGCAAATATATTTGCAAAGCTGGAATATTTTAATCCGGCTGGAAGCGTTAAGGATAGAGCGGCTATGGCAATGCTTGAGGATGCAAAGGTCAAAGGTCAACTTTCTGAGGGGACAGTTATTATCGAGCCAACAAGCGGGAATACCGGAATCGGCCTTGCTGCTCTTGCGGCAGCGGAAGGATACAAGTCCATATTCACAATGCCTGAAACAATGAGTGTTGAGCGAATTAATATTTTAAAGGCATATGGCGCTGAGGTGGTGCTTACAGAAGGTGCGAAAGGTATGGCCGGGGCTATCCAAAAGGCGCATGAGCTAGCGGCTTCGCATAAAAAAGCCTTTATACCCGGTCAGTTTGAAAACATGGCAAACCCAGGCGCCCACTTAACATCTACAGGGCCGGAAATATGGGAAGCAATGGACGGGCAAATTGACTTTTTTGTAGCAGGCGTTGGAACCGGCGGAACAATCAGCGGTGCTGGGGCTTATTTAAAATCCAAGAAGCCGGAAATAAACATAATAGCCGTAGAGCCGGAAGGATCACCCATGCTGTCGAAAGGAATAAAAGGGCAGCATAAAATTCAGGGGATAGGAGCAGGTTTTGTTCCTAATACTTTAAATACGGATATTTACGACGAAATAATAACTGTTTCAAATGATGATGCTCTAAATACTTTTAAAGAAGTGCCCCAAACCGATGGAATTTTCGTAGGCTTATCTTCCGGAGCCGCTTTGTTTGCGGCATGGTTGATTGCAAGCCGGCCAGAGAACAAAGGCAAAAACATAGTTGTAGTCTTGCCCGACACCGGCGAACGATATATTTCTATAATATCATAAAACATTAAGACTTAAATTAAGACTTAAATTTGTTTGAAGAAATAATATGTGCTACAATTATAAAGTATGTGAATCAGAAACTTGGAGGTAAACATTTAATGTCTAAAACCAACAGAAAAAACAAGTTTGCAGCCAATAAGCCAATTAGGAACAACTCAGTGTCTTTAATTTTACCGATTCTATTGGCTGCCGTTATTGTGCCAAATATAGTTTATGTTTTTGTTTTAAAAATTCCTGCTAAACTAAATGACTTTTGGATAACAAATGATTATCATAATGATATTTTTGCTTTCGGAAAAACTATTCTTCTTTTGGGATTAAGCCTCATTTCCTTGATAATTCTTGTGTTTTATGCGGCTAAAAACAAGGATTCTTTTTTGCGGCTTAAAAGCGAAAGGATAATTATCCCCGTAGGTGTTTTTGCGTTATTAACAGCTTTATCAACCTTGTTCAGCGGAGCTTATTTTTCAACTGCAGTTCTAGGTTTTCCCGACAGATATGAAGGGCTTTTAGTGTTTTTTTGTTACATACTTTTATGGCTTTCGATTTTATTACTTGTTAATAGCGAGCGCCTAATAAGGCTTGTTATTGGCTCCATATTAGCCGGTTCATTATATTTTGGCTCAATAGGTTTGTTCCAATATCTTAAAATGGACTTTTTTAAAACAGATATCAGCAAATATCTAATAATTCCGCCGAACCTATGGGAGCATAAGGATAAAGTTGCTTTTCGTTTTGAAGAAGGTATAATATACGCTACATTCCTTAATCCTAACTACGTTGGCGGCATAACTGCCGTTATTATAGTATTGTCCGTTGCTTTGGTTATTTTATTGCCTAAAAAGCAGGAAAAAGTGGTTTGCGCTTTTTTTGCTCTGCTGATGGCTGTGAATTTATTAGGAAGTGGGTCACGGGCAGGCATGGTAGGTTTAGCCGCCGGTTTAGCCGCTCTTGTTTTGATTGTTGCATTGGCGTACAATGTAAACAAAAAATTAATTAGCGGAGCCGTGTTATTTATTTTAATCGGTGGTATTACCTTGCTTTCAACGGATGTGCTTGGTATTAAAGGGATGCTTGAAGCCGCAAAGGATCCATACGCTGACAAGAATTCATATGACCAGTCTGCCAAAAGTATGTCTAAAATTTATGACATTCGTATAAATGGAAGTACAGTTAGCTATATAACAGACACAGGAACGTTAAATATTACTCTAAACGCTGATTCGGCTTCTCTTTCAGACGGCGACGGAGCTGCTGTAGAAACCTATAAGCAAACAAACGGCGACAGGTTGTTTATTGCACTTAATGACAAACGCTTTTCTAAAGTCGAAATTTTCAAGGAAAGGGAGTACTTTCAAGTTAAAGCCTTATCAACAGGTATGATTTATACTGTTCAAGGCAACGAGGCTTTTGTTGTAAACACAGCCGGAAGCCCTACAAGGCTACTTACTTATGAGGAAGTTCCTAAAGTAGCTATTCTTGACAGATACGGTAGGTTGGGATCAAACAGGCTAAACATTTGGAGCAGAAGTATTCCGCTTATTAAGGACACTATATTTTTAGGGCATGGGCCTGATACGTTTGCTATGTATTATCCTCAAAACGAATATATGAATAAAATAAAGTACTTTGACAATTCTTATATCGTTATTGACAAACCTCACAACTTATATATTCAGATGGCATTAAATCAAGGTGTTTTAGCGCTTTTGGCCTTTTTATCCGCTGTGGGCTTCTATTTATATTGTTTTACAAAGAATTTAAAAACTTATACTATTAGTAATATCTATGTTAAATATAACGTTGCTATTTGTTGCAGTATAATTGCTTTTTTAGCCCTTAGCTTTTTTAATGACAGCACAACCCCTATAACAATGGTATTTTGGATATTATGGGGGCTTGGATGCGTTTGCAATAAACTGTGCAGTCAGACAATGTTGACATAATTCGCGCTTCAGTGATATATTATTGCTGGCTTGTTAGGTAATTGATAATTGAATACACAAGGAGAACTAAATGAGCAGACGGTTAGCAGCTAAAGAACTAGACAAAAACCGGCACGATTTGCAAATGGAATATATTGAGAAGGTACGCCTTCTAAACGACGGCAAGCAGAAGCATATGTATATAGCCACATTTGGCTGCCAAATGAATGCCCATGATTCCGAAATGCTTATCGGTATGCTTACAAGCATGGGTTACAGCCAGGTTGAATCGGAAAAAGACGCAGACC
>CAZEYG010000276.1:0-3703 GCA_964516575.1 uncultured Defluviitaleaceae bacterium | reverse complement strand
CATTGTGGGTGTTACTGTTGATGGGCATAATATTCGGCTAAATTCAAAGCTGAGTTTCCCGGTAACGATATTGTATCCTTTGGGTTTCGTCGTGTCCTGCTTTCGCTCATATAGCTTTCTCTCGGATGACGAATATGCAGTTTCGACTTTTTGTTTTGGATGTTCAAGTACCAAATAGCCCAGCCTTGTAAGATTATTCAACATGTCAACTAAGTTCTCTCGGTCGTGAAATGTGCGTATCTGGGCAGTAGTAAGCGGCATACCATCCATCCAGTCAATTCCGATTTTTTCTGCCCAGTGCTTTTTTCTACGCTCTAAAATCAGTGCGTTTAACAATTCCTTTTCTGCTTCGGACACCACTCCACGCAAGCCAATGTCCCAACTATGGATATTATTACTCCCGCCGCGCTTGTCCTTTATGGCTTTACCATACAGCTCTTTGGCGGTAAAGGATTCAAACAATTTTTCAACAAATGCGCCAGTCAAAGTAGGATGACCAGTTTCCATAACATCCTTGAATACTGCAGATGTTTTTGGAAAATCAATTAGTGATATTGCAGTAGCTCTTGTCCCAACAATGTATACTCTATTACGATTTTGCGCAAGCCCAAAATCCTGCGAATTGAGGACGGCCCAGCTAACCGTGTATTCCAGTTCATCCTGTAATTTGTGAATTATAGTTTTAAGTGTCCTGCCGGGCTTAACAGTGTTAGTTTCCAAGTCATGAACTACTAATCCTTCAACATTTTCAAGCAAAAAACCCCACGGTTGCTTATCCCTGAGTATGCGCTCTATTTCAAAAAACAACGTCCCTCGAGTATCTGCAAACCCGCGCTTCCTTCCGGCAGTGCTAAAGGCTTGACAGGGGAAACCGCCAAGAAGGAAATCGAAGTCGGGAATGTCCTCACTTTTAATCTTTGTAATATCACCGGACACCGTCTCGTTTTCAAAATTCTTTTTAAGAGCTTCAACTGCGGCAGGTTTTATTTCGGATGTCAAAACACACTCCGTTGCAAATCCAATACCTTTGAACGCTTTTTCAAAACCGATGCGAGTGCCTCCCATACCGGCAAACAAATCAATGAATTTTATCTTTTTAGGCTTCACTTGAATTGGTCTCCTCTCCCGCACCCTTCGCTACATTATCATTCGTAATATCCATAATATCCCCGATGTTGCATTCTAAAGCAGCGCATATTTTAGCAAGAATTGCTGTTGTGACATTTTCATTTCTTCCTAGTTTTGCAATTGTAACAGCACTAATTTGCGCTGCTATTTGCAAATCTTGTTTCTTCATGTCCCTGTCAATCAACAATTTCCATAATTTTTTATAGTTTACTTCCATTCTATATTCTCCCTCGCAAGAAAACAGTATCGCTTCACCCAAATATTATAACACATTTACGGAATTGTTTCAATATTATCTAAGCAATTATGTAAATAATATTTAGAATAGCTTAGAATATCCGACTTCTAAAAAATTATTTGAATTTGGGATTGACAAGCATTATATCGATGTGTTAATATGTATACTAACACATTAACAGGAGGTGTTGATATGGAAACTGACAACCAAACATTCGGCAGTTATATTAGGGCGAGGCGTGAAGCGCTTGGAAAGTCACTTAGAGGTGTTGCCGCCGAAATAGAGATGGCCCCTGCCTATTTAAGCGATATTGAAAAGGGAAACCGTTGGCCGCCCGTTAAGTATCTTGAAAAGTTGGCAAAAGTTCTTGGAATAACAGATGCGGATGAACTTTCCTCTTTTTACGATATGGCTGGAGATATTCGAGAGGGGAATTATCCCGACCTCACAGACTACATTGGTAAGACCGAAATCGCCCGTGTCGCTTTGCGTAAAGCACGTGACCACAATGTCTCTGCCGAAAAATGGCAACAATTCATCGACGAAATAATTCCAACTGACGAAAAGGGAGATTGATTTGAAGCTGGATTACGAACAAGAATCAAACGGGATGTATAAATTGTTTAAGGCTGATTATGACAACATAGCATTGATGTTGTTGCGAAAACACTGTGCATCGGTAGTGGATAGCCCTCGTGAGGTAGATATCAATCATCTCGTAAAAGATTGTTTTTATCTTGACATTTACAGCAAAAACCTTTCTCCGGATAAATCAATCTTGGGCTTAGTAGCATTTGAGGATACAACCATACCATGCTACGATTTGCATTTTAGACCCACAACTTTTAACGTCGTTGCCGGAAACATAGTTATTGATATTTCACTAAGTGGACGACATCAAACTCCACGCAGGAGATTTACGATTGCTCACGAATTATCGCACTGGTTACTGCATCGGAGTTTTCATTCTCCTATCAATCAAGTGTATGCACTTCGCAAAGCGGAGTATTTGCTTTGCGGGGAAACGACTGTTGCAGTTAAAAAGAGAGAGTTGTTAACAGATTTTGATATTGAGGAGGCGCAAGCAAACGCTCTTGCAGCGGCAATTCTTATGCCCAAATTTGCTTTTTTAACCTGCGCTTTTGGTGAGATAAAAAAGCAATATGGATGTAAAGCGACAGCTTTTGAAAGTGAAATTGACCCCGCAAAATACATTGAGGCTATTGGCAATATCGCATCTGTATTCAATGTTTCAATCCAAGCTACCGAAATTCGGCTTGACCAGTTTGACCTATTAGCTTAGGGGAAGATCGACACACTGTAGTGATGTCGTTTTTTTAGCACCGAGTGTTAATATGGACATATACAAGTAAACAATTTAACTTTGTTGGTAATCGTAAAATATGATTAGGGAGATTTCACATTGAAAGAAGAAACATACATGAGCACTATGGTTGAGAAAGAAATGTATTTTTGTCAACGATGTCATAAACTGCCCCGCTTTCATGCTTTCCAAGACATTACACTAAAAACGAATCTATGCCTTTACTTAAAAACCTTCCAAATAGATGGAGTAAAAACAAGAAATCAACGTATTCGTGCGCCTCCAGAATAATAACAGATAACAATTTCTTATTTATAGCAGCTGTTTCAAGATGGAACACAGCAAAACATATTACAAACACTTTGGAGGTAATCGCTATGAAGCGTTATATTGTAAACAAGAACGACACACTCAATCCTGGCTGGCACCATGAGGTTCACACCGTAGAACATGCTGACCAACTCCGCATATCAAGTTTTATAGATTTAGGCTATTGCAATTCGGACATAGATGCCAAACTCAAAGCAAAAACATATTATCGTGATGCTGATGGTTGCGCAATCTGCTGTCCTGAAGCGCACGAAGGTTAGAAAGGAGATAGAAATGGCAAGACAAACACATCATGTTGTCCATAATAGCAACGGTGGTTGGAGCGTGAAAAAAGGTGGCTCACAAAGAGCAAGTGTCAATGCTCCAACAAAAGCTGAAGCTGAGAGGCTTGGACGTGAAATTAGCCGCAATCAAAACACCGAACTTGTAATTCATGGTTTAAATGGTAGAATTCAACGATCAGATAGCCATGGCAATGACCCATGTCCCCCCCGTGACTCAAAGTAGCAATCAACCCAAAAAGGTGACTAAACTGATGTTTGGTCGCCTTTTTGAATGATGGGGAGAAAACCACATGGAATAATAAATATTTCATCAAGTCTCCGAAATACCCTTGACAAACCTGCTCTAAGAACCTTTTCCTTTATACAAAAATGCGCAATGTGGCTGGCCTCTCCCAATCC
>CAZEYG010000275.1:0-3703 GCA_964516575.1 uncultured Defluviitaleaceae bacterium | reverse complement strand
TTCACATTGGAACAAGTGACATATTGTTTTGTGACAATGAAATTATGCATTTATACTTGAACTCATTAAACATCCCACATGAATACGTAAAATTTGTTGGTATTGAGCATAATTTGCATAAAATATTATAGAACCCGTTAATAAGCATTCCCTTTGCTTAGCATTTACTTAGCCTGCCCGTTAGCAATTAAATAAAGCAACCTGTTAATTGGTTAGGAGTTGGAGGATTACCTATTATCACACTTTATAAAAGTAAAATTCCCATTTTTCTCCATACAATCTCCACAAAGGGTTTATATAATTTATAGTATACCAACTGCAGATGGTAAATTTATCTTGAAAAGAGGTAATGAAAATGGGTAAGAAATTAGTTTCCCTTGCTGTAGCAGCAGTTATGATGCTGTCTATGGCAACAACAGCATTTGCTGCACCATTTGGTGGCGGCAGGTATGGCGCAAGCGGATACGGTGCTTGCGGAGGTTTGGGGTACAGCTTGATGCGCGATGCTGACGGCAACTTCCTTTCTCAAGAGGATTTTGAAGCCAACCTCGATGATGCTATCGCAGACGGAGATATCCTTGAAACAAACAGGGAATATTATGTGGAAATGTTTAGTTACTGCGTGGATAATGGTGGCTTTGGCGGTTGCGGCGGTCGTGGTCGCGGTTTTGCTTCTAACAACAGTAGATAAGATATGTCGAGCAAAGGAAAATCAAAGCTTCTTGCAAATTATCTTGCAAGGAGCTTTTTGATATTTCTGTACTCCTTGCAGCAAAAACTATTCCTCCATGCCGCCCATTTCCAGTTACATATTGTTTGACATATGATGCGTAATGTGGCAATGAAACGGCCAATTACACGGATTGTTGGCAATAAACTCTATATCATAGGTCCCGCCCGAAGCGACGTTGATTGTGTTCTTCATTGTTCTCGCACTTATAGGAATACTATTCCCGTCGCTGGCTGTGATAATAAAACTGATGTCCGTGAATGTACATCGGAACATCAAGACCATGCCAATGAACCGTGGTAGCCTCCGGCAATTTATTAATTACCCTAATATTGACGATTTCGTCACTGTATGCTTTTATAGCGGGTCCCAGAATGCTGGAGTTATACCCCAACCATTTATGTAAACACCCTTTAGTATTTCCCAAGATACAGGCTCGGCAATAATCTCGAAATATCTTATTCCTTTTATAACTTTAAATTCTAAATCTCTAATACCCAGTGTTACAACCATCCTCATTTCACCCAGACCAATAATTATGGAGGTGCGACAATGCCACAAAGCGACGTTTCAAAACAGCTTGTTGTAAAAGGTATGACATGTAGCGGCTGTGAAATGAAAATAGAGAAAAAGCTGAAAGCCATAAACGGCATATCAAGTGCAAAGGCAAGCTACATCATAGGTAAAGTGAGCGTTACATATGACGAAAGCAAGGTAAGGCTATCCCAAATAAAGCAGACAATTACGGCTCTTGACTATGAGGTAGTTGAAAATACTTCAAATGCAAGACCAAGCGAAAAAGTAAACTACCCTCAACTCGCCGTTATTGTAATCATTCTTTTGGGTGCGGCTACTCTAATCAGCCGTTTCGGTGGCTTTGATTTTTTTAACTATTTCCCTGAAGCCAAAACAGGAATGAGTTATGCAGCCATTTTTGTTATCGGACTGCTAACTTCTGTGCACTGTGTAGGTATGTGCGGTGGTATTTGCCTTTCGCAATGCGTCGGAGCAAAGGGTGATGGCAAGTTTGAACGTATGCGTCCGTCATTCCTCTACAACCTTGGCAGAATCATCTCCTATACCTTAGTCGGCGGTATTGTGGGTGTAATCGGCTCTGTTATCAGCTTTAACGGTGTTATGCGTGGTGCCGTGGCATTGTTCGCCGGACTATTTATGATTGTTATGGGACTCAATATGCTTAACATATTTCCGTGGCTTCGTAAATTCAGCTTGCGGATGCCAAGATTTTTAACAGGCGGCATCGAGGGTAAAAGCAATAGCCCCTTATATGTCGGACTGCTCAACGGTCTTATGCCCTGTGGGCCCTTGCAAGCTATGCAGTTATATGCATTATCAACAGGCTCACCCCTACAGGGTGCGATTTCCATGTTTTTATTTGCGTTAGGAACGTCATTCCTTATGTTTGGCTTTGGTGCGGCAAGCTCTATGCTGTCAAAAAAATTTACCGCAAGTCTTATGATGGTCAGTGCTGTCCTTGTTATTATCCTCGGGTTCGGAATGTTTAATACAGGACTGAATATGTCAGGATTTTTAGCAATCGGCACTAAAACAAGCGATACAAGCGCCTTTGAGCCTGTTATTGTAGACGGCTATCAGATTGTTACCATAGAGGTTTCACCGAGAAGTTATGCCCCTATTACCGTAAAGAAAGATATCCCTGTAAAATTTAATCTTCACGCAGAAGCAAAAAACCTAAATGGCTGTAACAATGCCATTTTGATACCTGAATATGGTATTGAGCTGCCGCTTAAGGCAGGGGATAACTTTGTGGAGTTTACTCCGACAGAAACAGGAAAAATCCCATATAGCTGCTGGATGAATATGATTCGGAGTAGTATTACAGTTATTGATTGAAATACTTTTTGCTCTACATACAATCTCCACAAAATATTGTTATCATATAAACACAATAACTTATGAAAGAGGTATTATTATGAAAAAGAAAAGTATTTTTGTGGCCACAGCAGTATTGTCAATGGCAGTTTTAGTCGGCGTTACGGCATTTGGTGCAAGTGAACTTGGGCTTATTGGAAAAAATACACAGGCAGCAAACCTTGTTCCGAACGCAAAAGTACTGAACAACAACGCCGAAAGTAATTTTAAGTATATAAATCTGGTTGCAACATCGCAAACGGCAAAAGTAGATAACAACGTACAAGAAATCGTCACACAGCTTGAACCAAGTAGTTATCCGACACTTGTTGTTCAAAAAGGAGTGCCAGTTAAATGGATGATGGTTGCGGACAGTCAAAACTTAAACTCATGCAACAACGAAATTATCATTCCGTCGCTGAGCATCTCCAAACCTCTCAATATAGGAGAAAATGTAATTGAATTCACTCCGACAGAAACAGGCGCTATCCCTTATAGTTGTTGGATGGGAATGATAAATTCCGCTATAATTGTTGTTGACGATATTAACAATTATGATAAAGATGATGTGGAAGCACAGCTTGCAGAGATTCCGCAGAGTGGCGGTAGCTGCGGTATGTCCGGAAGTAGCGCTGGAGGTTGCTGCGGCGGCAGATAAAGTGAGGTAAGACAGTTATATGGTAGCTACAGTATATCTTTTCCATGTTTTAAAGTGATCACATAAACATTTGCAAAAATAAATAGCAGATTGAAACGGAGGTTTTTCCTTCCACGAAGCCACGAGCAACCGCAAGGCCGAGGCCGACACCCTGCCGACCCGGAGCATCACCGAGGCGCTGGAAGGGCTGGAAGATCGCCGCCCGGTCACCTTCCTTGACGCCTGGACCGAAGTCGATCACCCGCAGCATGATCTGTGCTCCGACCTGCTCGGCGGCCACCCGCACGACGCTGTCCTCGGGACTGAATCGCACAGCATTCTCGATCACATTGGCCACCGCACGCTCCAGCAGCCCCTCATCCACCCACACAGGGGGCAGATCCACCGGAATGGCGACTTCCATGCGCTCAGCGGCCACGGAC
>CAZEYG010000274.1:0-3704 GCA_964516575.1 uncultured Defluviitaleaceae bacterium | reverse complement strand
GCCGGGGACTCGCCAACCAGCACGCGCCGCGCTCCTCGTTCCCTGAACAGGCGCACGACAGCCGCAACAACCGCGGGATGCGTACACACTGCCGCCTCGGGTTTTTTGGCAATTAATATATCACATATGAGCTTGCCAATTTCTGTCATTTCACTTTCCTTCATACCTCTGCGGGTTGCCTCGGCTGTGCCTATTCTAATATCGTGGTCGTCTTGGCCAAAGTCGTCGGATATTAGAATATTCGCCTCTTCCAAAAGCTTGGATACTTTATGTCCACCTCCATGCTCTGTGACATCAGCCAGTATCAAATGGCTTTCTGTATAACCTCTATGGCCGCCGGCAACGTTAATACCTTGCTCTGCAAGCGCTTTTCCAATAACTCTCGAATTGTTTATAACCTGGGTTATGTATTCCTTGCCGTATTGCTCCATTTCCAAAAGGGCGGCTGCTAAGGCGGGAAGCCTTTGCAGATGATGGCTTGTAACAAAGGTTGCGCCCAGAACATTTCCTATTTTACAGTGAATATCCCAGTCGTTTGTTGCTACAAAGCCGCCTTGAGGTCCGGGGAATGATTTATGTGTGCTTCCGAAAAAGACGTCACAGCCTTGGTCTAACGGATTAGGAAATTTACCGGCCGCAATAAGGCCTGTTATATGAGCCGTATCCTGAGCTAAAATGATTCCCATAGGTTTTGCCCATTGGGCTACTTCCTTAATAGGGTCGGGGAAAAGCATACCTGAGCTGCCGAAAATAATCATCTTAGGTTTTTTTTCTTCGCAAAGCTGTTTTAGTCTTTGAACGTCAATTTCCCGTTTGTCCGTAAATGGAATATTTTCTGTCCTTATAGTTTTTTCAAGCTGTTTTGCCGTACGCATCGGTTCCACAAGGCCGTGACCCCAATCACGTAAATGGATTTCAAAAACAAGGTCGTTTGGTTCAAGTAAGCTCAAAACCGTTGCGCCGCCAGCCATATGTCCGCCTAGCGGGCGTAAATCAACATACTTGGCGTTAAACACCTTGCCAAAAAGCTGTCCTACTTCCTCCTCCAGCTCATGTATAACAGAATTACCTGTATACTCCCTGTGTTCGGGAGTGCCCGCCGGGTAGCAGCCGTATCTGTTATTTAAATCCGATGTTAGAAAATCTCTGACGGATTTGCTTGAAAAGTTTTCTGACGCAATCAGATTCAAGCATTCGTTTCTGTATTTCTCGTGCTTATCCACATAATTTTTAATGTCTACTAAATTTTTAAGCATAGAATCTCCTTATACAATAGTTTAAAAAATTTAATTAAGCGCAAGCCCCAAAAACATTTGTAGTCCTATAAGCAAGCTGTCCTCGTCTATGTTAAATTTGCTGTGGTGATGAGGATAATCGGTGCCTTTTTCCTTGCTGCCTGTTCCGATAAAGAAAAAGCAGCTTGGAACCTTTTGGGTTATTTCCGAAAAATCCTCCCCCGCCATGGAGTAGTGAGGAACAACGCCACCAGCGCCAACAACAGCCTTCGCAACCATTGAAACCTTTTGTGCTAAGGTTTTGTCGTTTAACATAGGCGGGTTGCTAGGGATATAATGAAGTTCGTATTCCACTCCGCAGGTTAAACAAACGCCTTTAACAGCCCGCTCAAATTTGGCGTAAAGCTCGTCCTTTGTCATCGTGCCTTCGTTAAAAATAAACCTTATCGTGCCTGAAAGGGTAACGTTTTCGGCGATAGCGTTTGAGGCCGTGCCGCCGTGAATTTCCCCGAACATTATAACTATAGAATCAAGGGGATTAACCTCTCTTGTCTGTAATAAGCTAACAGCCGAAACTATTTGGCAAGCCGCCGGAATAGGATCAACAGACAAATGGGGCGCAGCTGTATGCCCGCCGCTTCCCTTAACAACTATCTCAAAATGCTCGGTTGCGGCCATAACAGAACCTTCCGCAACACCAATAACGCCTGTCTTTAGCGGCGACCATATGTGTTGGGCGTAGGCGGCGTTAACCTTTGGGTTTTCTAAAATACCGGCTTCTATCATAGCTAAAGCTCCGGCTTCTTCCTCGTTTGGCTGGAAAACAAGCTTGATGTTTTTTGTTAGTTTGTCCTTATTTTCTGTTAGAACCTTAGCCGTTACAAGCAAAACCGCAGTGTGGCCGTCATGACCGCAGGCGTGCATAATGCCTTTGGTTTCAGAGGAAAAGGACAAGCCGGTGTTTTCTTCCTGTTTTATTGCGTCTATATCTGCTCTAAGTAAAATTGTTTCTGTTGCGCCGTCGGCGTAAATCGTTGCAACAACGCCTGTTTTTGTTACGATTTCAGGCTTTAGGCCAAGAGCTTTAAGATATTCAACTATTTTTTTGGATGTGTTTACTTCTTCGTATCCAAGCTCCGGGTGTTTATGAAAGTATCTTCTAAGGCTTATTAATTCCTCTGAATATTTTTCTGCTATCTGTTTAAAATCCATTACCTACATCTCCTATTTTCCAATAAGCATTCCTAAGGATAATGCAATTTGCGGGAACAAAATCAACAAAACGGAAATTACAACAAGCATTATAACGTAGGGTAATACGCCGCGGATGACCTCAATGTACGGCTTGTCGAACACGGCACAAGCCGTAAAAATGTCGCAGCCAAAAGGCGGAGTAGCAGAGCCGATTGCAGCTTGCAGCGTAATAAGAATGCCAAGGTGTATAGGGTCTATGCCGGCGGCTTTTGCAACAGGGAAGAATATAGGTGTAAGCACAAGAATAACAACTATTGAATCAACAAACATACAGCCTACAAAGTAGAATATTGCAACTATAAACAATATTTTTAAGGCTGAAGGGGATACGCCTAAAACGCCCGCCGTAATTATTTGGGGTATCCTTGCGTAGGAAATAACCCATGAAAAAGCGGAGCCGCCTGCAACTAAAATAAACACGGCAGCAGTCACAAGAGCTGTTGAAAGCGCAATTTTATTTAAATCTCTAAGCTTAACGCTTTTGAATATAAACACTTCAAGGATTAGAGCATAAAGCACGGATACGGCGGCAGCTTCTGTAGGGCTTAAAAAACCGCTGTATATTCCGCCGATTATTATTACCGGGAAGCCTAAAGGCAGCAATGCGCTTTTAAAAGCAAGGAAACGTTCTTTCCATGTAAATTTCTTTGTTGTTGGGATTTTATTAACCTTAGCAAATATGTAACTCCAGGCCGAGAAGAAAAACAGTATTAAAAACCCGGGAACAATACCTGCCAGAAACAAATCACCAACAGACGAGCCGGTAACAACGGCGTACATAATCATGCCTATGCTGGGGGGGATTAAAAGAGCAATGTCGCTGGAGTTGATTATAAGGGCAATTGCGTCCGAATCTCTGTAACCTGTTTCTAAAAGCCTGTTACGCATGGGTTTGCCGATAGCAACAACGGTGGCTTGGGTTGAGCCGGATATTGCGCCGAACAGAGTGCAGGCGGCGGCTGTTGTAATAGCCATGCCGCCGTGAACGTGGCCGATAAAGCTCTCAACTAAATCCAACAACCTTTTGGACGTATGACCGGCGCACATAATATCGGCGGCAAATATAAACATTGGCACCGCAAGCAAAACAAAGGTTTGTACGCCTGCAATAAGCTGCTGGGTAATGAGCATGTTGCTCAGGTTTGGAAAATACAGTGCCTGAACGGCAAGGGGCGCTACAATCATAGACATCAGCATAGGGAAGCCGGTTAAAAG
>CAZEYG010000273.1:0-3706 GCA_964516575.1 uncultured Defluviitaleaceae bacterium | reverse complement strand
ACGCTTTGCCGCTAGGTTTGAAATATAAACTGCTAGTATACAGCCTATAACTGCCGATATATAAGCCAGCATTGGGGTTCTTGTTGGAATAGTAAACATGTCAATCTCCATGGCGCCGGCAATGGAAGTCTTTAAAAAGCTAGTAAAGGGAACACCCGCAAGCATTCCAACCAGACATAACGCCCAGTATTCAAAGTTAATGATTTCGCCGACCTCCTTAGCGTGCATCCCTAGAACCATCAAGGTAGCAAATTCACGCTTTCTTTCCGACAGCGATATAACCGAGGTATTGTAAATTATGGCAAAGCCGAAAATAACCGACAACACCCAAATTACATATATTAATGAGCTGTATGTGCCGATAAAATCCCTGTAATTATTAACAGTAAACACCTTGTCAACAATAGCCGATATTGTTTTGCTGTTTTTCAGCGTAACCTTTAAATTCTCCATATCCGAGGTTGTAATAACTACGGAGGTAGCTGCTTTTGTAACGTTAAACAACTCGGCAAGATTATCAATTTCCATATAACAGCTATGACCTAGGTTTTGGATAACAATATCTGTTACCGTAACTTTTATGTCGTCTTTAGATAAAGAAGAGGAAAGGTAAACCGTATCACCTTTTTTAACACCTAGCTTAGAGGCAAGGCCGTTGTTTATAACAATACCCTGATCAGGCGGAGGCAGATTAACCGCCCTTTCGTTATCGTATATTCTATAAAGTGAAGCGGATTTATCTATGCCATTAATAACCACATTTGTTTTTTTGTTTTTATTTTTAATTTCAACAGGTATTTCCATAAGGCCTTCTGCTAAAGTTACGCCATTTATTCGGTAAAGGGCTTCAACGGCTTCTACGTAACCTTGGGGCTTATTAAAAGAAACCTTTGCGTCGTATTTTTCTACCCTAGTAAACTGATTAAAAATCATATCGTCAATCATTGCGGGATAAGAACCAACAAACGCCAGCATACCAAAGGAAAAAACGATTCCAAGGACAATAACAAAGGAGCGAATCTTGTTTCGGATCAGGTTACGTAAAGCCATACTGCCTGTAGTCGTTAGAACATGATAAATAGCCGGAAGCCTTACGATAAAGTCGCTTTTAACAATTTTTGGCGCCGGGGGACGCATACTTTCAGCCGGGGATAACTTTGTGACGCCCTTTGCCCCGAAATAAGCGCCTATACAGCCGCCTGCTACGGCTATAAGAAACCCCTGAATCAAAAGGTCAGGGGGGACATGGCTGCGAACCTCAGGCAGCTTGAAATATTCGGCGTACAAGGAAATAAAGCCCCCTGTAGACAAATAACCGAGTAAACAGCCGATAAAACCGCCGGCTGCGCCTGTTATTAGGCCGTAGCTTATATAATGAAGTAAAACCTTATTATTAGAGTATCCAAGAGCCTGTAACGTACCTATTTGGGCTCTGTCCTGCTCGATAACACGCTTAAGCATAAGATAAAGCACAATCATCGACATTGAAACAAAGACAAATGGGAAAGAGCTTGCCATTGCTTTTGTTTGGTCTAACTCGGCCTTAAGCATTGCGAAGCTGACCTGGTCTTTTCGGGGGAACAGCGCTTGTAAGCCGTAAGGCTTTAATTCGTCCTCAAGATGTATTTTTACGTCATCGAATGTATAACCTTCTTCAAGGGTAAACACTATGTCGTTATATATACCGTATTGACCGGTTAAGGCAAAGACGGTTCCCTCCTGTAAATAACCGTAACCGAAGGTTTCCGGGTCGGGTAAAATGTCTGAGGCGTCCTTTACGGCATAAACATATTCGGGGCTGCTTACGGTCGCGCAAATATTGAAGTTATAGAGCTTTCCGCTTATTGCAAGAGTAATACTGTCACCTGCCGATAAGCCGTGTATATTTAAGAAATCATCGCTTAACATAATGTCATTAAAAGCCGAAAAACCACTTCCTTCGGTTTTAAAGCCATTTATCCGGCTTTCCCGTGTGTGTTCGTCTGTTGAGGTTAATCTAAGCGTTATAATCTTTTCGTTGCCTGGAATTGTAGCGGTTACGTCAAAAACATAACGGCCTGAGCTGTCGCTTATGCCGTTAATACGGCTTAGGGTTTCAGCCTTAACGGAAGGCATAGCCGTTACCTTAGCAAATACGTCGGCAAATCTGTATTTTGTGTAATAATCCTCAGAGGACATTTTAAGCGCTTCATTGGAGCTTGTTAAAGAGATAAAAATCAAAATACCTATGCAAATTAAAACAATACAAGAAATATATGCCTTCTTGTTTTCCCAAATACTTCGGATTGCTTTTTTATATAGTATCACCAAGCAACCTCCTCCGGTCGGCAGGGGGGTTCGTTTACCGTTATTTTTTCAACCAGCCCGTCCTTTATATAAATAATCCTGTCGGCGATTTGGCCGATAGCGGCGTTATGGGTAATGACTATTACGGTTTTTTTGTATCTTTCGTTAAAATCCTTTAATAACTCAAGAACATGAATGCCTGTTTTAAAGTCCAGCGCGCCTGTAGGCTCGTCACATAACAATATATCTGGGTTTTTTGATATTGCTCTAGCTATTGCAACTCTTTGCTGCTCGCCGCCAGATAGCTGGGAAGGGAAATGTTTGTGGCGCTCAGTTAAACCGATAAGTTGTAAAAGCTCATCGGCAGGAATAGGGTTTTTTGAAAGCTCCGTAGCAAGCATTATGTTTTCTCTGGCGGTTAGATTAGGAATCAGATTATAAAACTGAAAAACAAAACCGATAGCAAGGCGGCGGTAGTCTGTAAGCTGTTTTTGGTTGAAAACGCCGATGTTTTTGCCTGAATATAATATATCACCTGTGGTTGGCTTGTCGATACCTCCGATAATATTAAGCAAGGTGCTTTTCCCGGAGCCGCTGGGCCCTAATATGACAATAAACTCGCCGGAAAAAATGTCAAGGGTTATACCCCTAACAGCCGAAACAGTAACCTCACCCATCGTATACTGCTTAGTAATGTTATTAATCTCAAGAATTTTCAAAAGGACACCTGCTTAGTTTTTTAATTATTATTATATTACCTTTATTTTTTAAAATTCATAGCTCTTTTAACCGTATAAAAAAACGGCGTATGAATTATGGCTTTAATAATACATACGTCCATTTGCGTCATTAGTCTTTTGAAATTAAAAATAGTCTGCTGTCAAAAACCCACTTATCAGCTCTCCAACCTGTTTTAAATATTTGTATTCCAGCTCTGTAAAACGGTTAAGCTGGGGGCTGTCTAAATCCAACACGCCGTAAACAACATTGCCCTTAAACAGGGGCACAACAATCTCCGAATTTGTTTCGGCGTCGCAAGCGATATGCCCAGGAAACTCATGAACGTTTTCTACAAGGATGATGTTCCCTTCTAACGCCGCTTTGCCGCAAACGCCTTGACCTAGGTTAATACGGATACATGCCGGTTGTCCTTGAAAAGGGCCAAGCACAAGCTGATTACCCTTCAGAATATAAAAACCTGCCCAGTTTAACCTGTCTATATAAACACGAATAACGGATGAGATGTTTGAAAGGTTAGCGATAATATCCGGCTCTGTGCTTAAAAATGATTTAATAACGTCCAGCATTAGCTGATAATTAGTTTCCTGCTCGTTTGTTTTTTCAATATGAATCATTGTTTTCCTCCGTACTTTTTTCAATATTTTATCATAATAAAATAAAATTGCAAGGCCAGCCTACT
>CAZEYG010000272.1:0-3710 GCA_964516575.1 uncultured Defluviitaleaceae bacterium | reverse complement strand
AAATGCCAAAAAAGCAGTTATTTTCATAGATGAAATAGATGCCCTTGGCAAAAAGCGTAGCCCCTCCCCAGCAGGGGGTAATGACGAAAGAGAGCAAACATTAAACGCTCTTTTGACGGAGATGAGTGGGTTTTCCACAAGCCACGAGCCAAGCGGAATAGTCGTTATAGCAGCCACAAACCGTCCGGATACGCTGGATGAAGCGCTTCTTAGAGCAGGCCGCTTTGACAGGCAAATAGAAATCGGTTTGCCGGACATTAATTCACGAAAGACTATTCTCTTACACCATGCGAAAAACAAACCTGTAGGTGATTCAATAGACTTTGATTTGCTTGCAAGAGAAACTGTTTTTTTCAGCGGCGCTATGTTGGAAAATCTTTTGAACGAGGCGGCTATACTGGCGGCTAAAAGGTCGGCTATGCTCATCGAAAAAGATGACTTAGACAAAGCGTATTACACCGTCCTAGCCGGAAGCGAGAAAAAAGACCGAAGCTCAATCAGCTTAAAAGACCGTGAAATTACGGCGTACCACGAATCCGGCCATGCGCTTGTTGCAAAGATTGTTTCACCAGAAAACACAATATCTAAAATTACAATTATCCCAAGCACAAAAGGCGCCGGCGGCTTTTGCCTAAGCATACCGCCGGATAAGATGTACTATACCAAACGTGAGCTAGAAGCCAAAATAATGGTTAACTTTGCCGGGCGCGCAAGCGAAGAGCTGATTTTCGGCGAGGATAACGTAACTACCGGAGCTTCCAACGACATCGAAAAAGCTACATCCATTATCAGGGATTACGTCTCAAAGTATTGCATGAACAGCAAAGGCCGCCTTTATAATACAGCCATGTACGGCGACGGCGGAAGTGGAACATCCGATTGCTTCGCCATAGCCGAAGCGCTTTATGAAAGCACAAAGCAGATTATATCAAATAATATGGAGACGCTGAAAAAGATTGCCGTCGAATTGCTTGACAAAGAAACGTTAGATGAAAATGATTTTGAACGGCTGATGGTAGGGTAAAATAAAGCTGAGCCATAATTATGGCTCAGCTTTATTTTACCTATTTAAGCCCTCTGCTGCCCGGCTTTACAGCCTCCTGCTTACCTTCCTTACACAATGGGCAATCCTCTTTTTCCCATGCTAAAACATTAGCAGTATACGCCGCCCGTAACTTTACGCCGAAATCCACCTTACCCATGCTTCTGTCAACCAAAAGCGCAACACCTACAACCTCTCCGCCGCTTGATTTAACGATGTCTATAACCTCCATAACGGTTCCGCCGGTGGTTGTTACGTCCTCGGCCACAAGAACCCTTGCGCCGCTTTCAATCTTAAAACCTCTGCGAAGCGTCATAACGCCGTTTTCCCGCTCCGTAAAAAGATTTTTTGCGTTTAACTGCCGTGCTAATTCGTAGGCAATAATAATGCCTCCTGTTGCCGGGGCGATAACTATGTCAATCTTATCGTCGGCAAATTCCTCCGCAACACCCTTTAAAAGCTCTTCCGCATATTTGGGGTACTGCAAAATCCTAGCACATTGCATGTATTGATTGCTGTGTTTGCCGGATGTAAGCAGAAAATGCCCTTCCAGCAAAACCTCTGTTTCCCTTAAAATATCCTCTACTCTGCTTTTTTCAACCATGATAAAAACACTCCTTACTTTACTATTCCGATTATATCGTTAATATCTGAAACGCCGTATTTCTCCATATAAGCCTTTAAGCCGTCTATTACCTCAATTGTAGCGTAAGGGTTAGTGAAATTCGCAGCCCCGATAGCAACCGCCGAAGCTCCGGCCATCATCATCTCAACAGCATCCTCCCAGTTTGATACGCCACCCATGCCGATTACGGGCACGTCTACGGCATTTGCCACATCATAAACCATACGTACAGCCACCGGCTTAATGCACGGCCCTGAAAGCCCGCCTTTTTTATTGTTAAGCACAGGCTTGCGCCTGTATATGTCTATTTTCATGCCCAAAAGCGTGTTTATAAGGGACAAGACTTGAGCCCCGCCTTCAACAGCCGCTTTTGCCGTCGCCGTAATATCCGTTACGTTGGGACTTAACTTAACAATAAGGGGTTTTGCAGCCACGTTTCTGACAGCGTAAACAACCTTACTAATCATTGTGCAATCCGTGCCGAAGGTTATGCCCCCTTCTGATACGTTAGGACATGATATATTCAGCTCCAGCATGTCAACATCAGCAGACCTAAGCTTTTTAGTAACATCAACGTACTCGTCAATGGTATGACCGCAAATGTTCACAATAATTTTAGTATCAAACCGGCGCAGAAATGGTATGTCGTTTTCGATGAAATAATCTACCCCAGGGTTTTGCAGGCCTACCGAATTAAGCATACCGCCGTAGGTTTCCGCAATCCGGGGTGGTTTGTTACCTTCCCAGGGTACGCTGGAAACACCCTTTACGGTAACTGCACCCAACATGTTAAGGTCAACAAATTGGCCGTATTCCATTCCTGAACCAAAGGTTCCCGAAGCGGTTATTACCGGGTTTTTTAGTGTAACTCCGGCTATACTTACGCCCAAACCATTAAAGCTATTGGCTTGTAAGTTATTTGTTTGGTTACTCATCAAAAACCACCTTACCGCTATAGAATACAGGCCCATCCTTACATACTTTTTTATATGAACAACCTGCATCATCTTTGATTTTTACAACACATCCAACACAAGCGCCTATACCGCAAGCCATCCGCTCCTCCATAGAAACCTGACAGCTGAGACTGTGTTTTTCAGCATAAGAAGCAAGATCCCGGAGCATAACTAAAGGCCCGCAGCCATAAACCATGCTGCAATTCTTTAAACCAAACCTGTCCATATTTCCGATAACATTACCTTTGAATCCCGTTGAGCCGTCGTCTGTAGAAACCTCCACGTTTACGCCCAGCCGCTCAAAATCCTCATGTAAAAACGCCGCCGACCTGTAGCCCAAAAAAACGGTTATTTTACGCCTATTATTTATGCTTAACAAATCCTTGCAGAGCTTTAGCATAGGAGGGATTCCTATGCCGCCGCCGGTTATTACAACGTGACCGTCCTCTGCTAGGTTAAAGCCGTTGCCTAAGGGAAGCATAAGCCTAAGGCTTTTACCGGGTTTTAGACCCGAAAAATACTCCGTGCCCTTACCCGCTATCTGATATACAAGGCGAACAGTGCCATTAGCGACATCAACATCACAAATGCTTATAGGCCGTGGTAATATATGCTCCCCTTTATCCACATAAACCATGGCGAACTGACCGGCTAATATTTTGTCTGTTATGTCGCCACAGCTTAAAGACATGTCGTATACACCATCTGCAAGCCTTTCATTACCGGTTATGACGGCATTAACAATTTCCTTAGGATTGTTATATTCGCTACTGCATTTTGACATAAACCGCTAAATCCTCCCGCATATCTATAGCAGCCGCTCTTGCGGCCTTGCCGTATTCGGCCTCGGAAAAGCTGTCTTTGTATTTGCTGCTTTTGTATGCCGCAATAATCCCTCTTGAGCTGTTTACGATAGCCCCAAGCCCTTTGTCGTTAAAGCACTTTTCCAAGTCCTCGGCGGTTGCGCCCTGGGCGCCGTAACCGGGCACAAGGAAGAAGGTATTCGGAAGTTGTTTCCTAAGCAACTCACCTTGCTTAGGATGTGTTGCTCCAACAACAGCACCTATACTGCTAAAGCCGTGTTTTC
>CAZEYG010000271.1:0-3716 GCA_964516575.1 uncultured Defluviitaleaceae bacterium | reverse complement strand
AGCCATACTGTAACCTACGGCCACATAACCGACGAAAAAGGTAATATTATAGACGAAGTACTTGTTACTGTAATGGTTGGGCCAAAAAGTTATACAAGAGAAGATGTTGTAGAAATAAGCTGTCACGGCGGAGTTAAAAGCGCCGAAGCCATAATGAGCCGGCTGATTTCCGCCGGAGCACGCCCAGCAGAGCCTGGCGAGTTTACAAAACGTGCCTTTTTAAACGGCCGGATTGATTTAACCCAAGCCGAAGCCGTAATCGACATCATAAACGCCAAAACGGAGCTTTCCAGAAAAGCGGCGTTAGGCCGCCTTAAAGGTTCGTTAAGTAATAAAATCAGGGAGCTTAGAGAAACGCTGCTTTTTATGCTGGCTAATATTGAGGCTTCCATAGATTACCCAGAGCATGACATGGAGTCGCTTAACCTTGTTTCCATAAACGAAGGCATAAGCAAAATGCTTGAACAAATAAAAACCCTTCTTTTAGATTTCGATAACGGCAAAATTTTACGTGATGGTGTAGACGCCGTAATTTGTGGCAGGCCAAACGTGGGGAAATCGTCCCTTCTAAACGCCGTGCTTGAAGAAGAGCGGGCTATTGTAACAGACATTGCTGGAACAACTAGAGACATTCTTTCCGAATATGTTTCAATAGGTGGCATACCCTTTAAGCTGACAGATACGGCGGGTATTAGACAATCGGCAGACGTTATCGAGGTTATCGGCGTAAGTCGGGCGAAGGACGCTGTTTTAGGGGCAGAGCTTGTTCTTATGGTTATTGATGGTTCAACCCCTTTGACGCCGGATGATGAAGAAATTCTTCTTTCCATAAAACAAAAGATTGACGAAAACAAAGCAATAATTATAATAAATAAGCAGGATTTAGATCAGGTGGTCAACAGGGACAGGCTTTTAGAATATATTAAGCCGGAATATATTGTTCCTCTGTCGGCAAAGGAAAAAAGCGGAGTAAAGGCACTTTACTCTGTCATAACGAATATTTTCAAAGAAGCAGGTCTTACATCAGGGGAAAGCTACATGCTTTCTATTCGGCACAAGGCCGCCCTTATTGAAGCCGCCGAAAGCCTTAAAGCCGCTAAGGACACTATAACCGGCGGTTTTACAGAGGATTTGGTTTCTGTAGACTTGCAGCTTTGTTATAAGCAGTTAGGTGAAATAATCGGCGAAAGTCTATCTGATGATATATTAGATAAAATATTTTCACAGTTTTGTTTGGGGAAATAAGGGTTTTAGAAATCGGAAAGTAATTTGGAAGGAATTGGTATAATGTTTAACAGGCTACAGGAAATTGAGGACAAATATGTGCAACTTACCGAGCGTGTCAACAGCCCGGAAACAATAGCCGATCAGCAGCTTTGGCGTATTCTCATGAAGGAGTACAGCGACCTAACCCCTATCGTCGAAACATATAGGGAATACAAAAAAACCAAAGCCGAGTTGGCCGATGGCAAGGATATGCTTAACGACAATCTAGACGACGAATTCAGGCAGATGGTTAAGGAAGAGGTAAAGGAAAACCAGGAAAAGATTGAGAATCTGACTGAAAAGCTAAAAGTGCTGCTTTTGCCGAAGGATCCTAACGACGACAAAAACGTTATCGTGGAAATCCGCGGTGGCGCAGGTGGTGACGAAGCGGCCTTGTTTGCCGGGGATTTGTTCCGTATGTATTTAAGATATGCCGAGCGCAGCAAGTTTAAAACGGAAATATTAAACACTAACGAAAGTGACTTAGGTGGTTACAAGGAGGTTGTGTTCCTTATAGCTGGTAAAGGGGCTTACAGCCGCCTTAAATACGAAAGTGGCGTTCACCGTGTCCAACGTATACCAACAACCGAAAGCGGCGGCAGGATACATACGTCAACAGTTACTGTAGCCGTTTTACCGGAAGCCGAGGAGGTTGACGTGGAGTTGGATTTAAATGACGTTAGGATAGACGTTTTCCGCTCCTCCGGCAACGGCGGCCAAAGCGTTAATACTACGGATTCCGCCGTTAGAGTTACCCACGTGCCTACAGGTATTGTTATATCTTGTCAGGACGAAAAATCCCAGCTAAAAAACAAAGACAAGGCGCTTAAGGTTTTAAGGGCGAAGCTTTACGAGCTGGAGCTTGAAAAGCAAGCGTCTCAGGTTTCTGCCGAGCGTAAAAGTCAGGTAGGCACAGGCGACAGAAGCGAGCGTATCAGAACCTACAACTTCCCTCAAGGTAGGGTTACGGATCATCGTGTGGGTCTTACGCTGCATAGACTGGAGTCCGTTCTTGACGGAGATTTGGACGAAATAATGGACACGCTTATAACAACCGAACAGGCCGAAAAGCTGAAAGCCTCAATTAATTAAAAAATATCTTGTAAATTGTCCGGCTTTAATTTATAATTTTTAAAATTGAATTGCCATATAAACTAAGGAGGAACATTTGTAATGATTTCAGCAGGTGAATTTAGAAACGGTGTAACTATAGAATACGAGGGAGATATTTTTGTTATACAGGACTTTCAGCATGTTAAGCCGGGAAAAGGCGCCGCCTTTGTCCGCGCTAAAATCAAAAATCTCGTTACAGGCAGTATAGTAGAAAGAACCTTCCGCCCGTCGGAAAAAATGCCGAAGGCGCATATCGACCGCCTTGATCTTCAATATCTTTATAACGACGGCGAGCTTTATCATTTTATGGATACGGAAACCTACGACCAAAGCGTCATCAACGCTTCCGACATCGGCGACACGCTTAAATTTATAAAGGAAAACGAAATGGTTAAGGTTTTATCCCATAACGGCAAGGTTTTCGGCATTGAGCCGCCTACGTTTGTAGAGCTTTTAATAACCGAAACAGAGCCAGGTTTTAAAGGTGATACGGCTCAGGGCGCAACAAAACCGGCTACGGTTGAAACAGGCGCTTCTGTTAACGTGCCTTTGTTTATAAACATCGGAGAGAAAATTAAAATAGATACAAGAACAGGCGAATATCTTGGACGTGTAAATTAATTTGTTTCAACTAAATTTAATTAAAAAAATCCGTGTAACCCTTTTGTAATCAAAATAAAATGTTAAAATAAGAATTATTTTTATCAATCGGGGAAATATAATTTTGTATCGAAAATATTCAAGCGGTACCAATAAAGATAGGCTGATTATCAATGGTAAACATCAATAACCAGCCCCTCTAAGATTCAAATAGCACACAAAAGCACGACTTACAAAAAAATTCAAGCGTAGATGTAACAGGAAACGTAACAGGATTGTTTAAACAAATGGGCTATAATAAAATACGGCGCTATTTAATCCTAAGGCCGGTGTTTTTGTTACAGCCCCATTTGCGTTATATAGGTTTCTTAGACACACGAGGCATACGATATTTCCGCAAAAAGCTCCGGCAAGGTATAGGCCGTAATCTCTTTTATCTTTAACTTATCGCATGTATATGCAACAATATCAATGTCTATATCGTATATGTAGGAAATGTCACTTATGGAATATATGTATGGTGCGCCCAGTTCCTTTTCACGTTTATACAGCTTGCATATGCTACTGCTGCCGTCTTCCATAATAACAAAAAAGGCCTTTCGGTCTATAGCCGAGATTTTATGATTCCGCATTATTTTTAAAACCTCATCCGTCGTAACAGACAGTAAATCAGCCGTTTTAGACGGCGAAATGTTTCTACCCGAGGTTTTGATGTAAAAATCAATTTCTTTAAGCCG
>CAZEYG010000270.1:0-3721 GCA_964516575.1 uncultured Defluviitaleaceae bacterium | reverse complement strand
TTACGACTCTGTTATCGGTTTGTTTCATTGGGATCAATGGAACGGTTTGCCGGTTAAAGGCGGGGTCTACCGTGGTGAGCTGTTTGGGTTTATTACTGGCAAAATAAGCGAGCTGCTTACTTCAACCGAATCGAGACAAATGTTTGAGTACTTTTTGGCTAACGGGACAGATGGCTTGGAATCTGATTATGAAAAGGCAATTATTAGAAAGTTTATTTTTAATGCGAAAAGATACATAGGCATTCCTACGGAAAAAACAGTAGCCCTTGTTAAGCTAACGCAAAAAGCCCAAGGCTTGTGGCTGGAGGCAAAAACTAAAAACGACTATGAGCTGCTTAAGCCGGCGCTGATTGAATTATTTAAGTTAAAAACAGAGATTGCCGGGTTTATTTCCCCGGGTAAAGCGCCCTTTGAGGTATTGATGGATTTATGCGACGAAGGTATAGACGTATCAGCCGCAAACAGAGAGCTTCAAAAACTAAAAACAGGCCTTTTA
This sequence comes from uncultured Defluviitaleaceae bacterium, assembly GCA_964516575.1. Classification (GTDB taxonomy): domain Bacteria; phylum Bacillota; class Clostridia; order Lachnospirales; family WRBF01; genus CAZEYG01. The sequence goes on along the minus strand of CAZEYG010000270.1, from coordinate 3,225 downwards.
GAGCTTTTGGGAAAAATAAGCAAAACCGGAATAGTGTATGACAAGTCTATCCTTTTTAAACCGGTAGGCACAGAAAATGTGTTTGCCTTTGGCAAGTTTTTAGTTGAGAGCTTAGGTTATAATCCTGAAAGAGGGGGATATGGCTTTGTGCCTCATCCTTACTGCTCGGCGATGGGGCCTAAGGATGTACGTATTAATATGAAAAAAGGAGCCGATTCAATCTATGGCATAATGGCGCTTTTGCATGAGGCAGGTCATGGAATGTATGGTTGCGACGGAAACGAACAGGTAGATGAAGCTGGGCTTTGGTCCGGTATACACGGAGGTTTTCACGAAAGCCAGTCACGGTTTTACGAAAACATTATCGGCAAAAGCAAAGAATTTTGGCAATACTTTATGCCGGAGCTTAAGCGCCGGTTTTCAGCATATAATGACACAACGTTTGACGAATTTTATCATGCCATCAATTCTGTTTTACCATCATCATTAAGGCTGGAAGCCGATGAGGTGACGTACAGCCTTCATATAATTATTAGGTACGAGTTGGAGCAGGAGCTAATAAACGGGACGCTTTCATTTGACAGGTTAGCCTGTGAATGGAGCGACAGATATGAAGAATATTTAGGAATTCGTCCGGAAAATAACTCTCACGGAATTTTACAGGACGTTCACTGGTCAATGGGTCTTATTGGATATTTTCAGAGTTACGCCCTAGGTAATATTTACGGCGGGCAGCTTTTACATTGTCTGAAATCTGAAAAACCTAATGCCTTTAATGATATGAAAGCGGGTAATTTTAAGACAATATATGACTGGTTAAGTAAAAATATTTGGCAATACGGTTCTTTATACACAGCCGGTCAAATGATGAAAAAGGTAACAGGCCAAGAGCTGGATTCAAGTTATTTTATGGCTTATTTGAAAGAAAAATATGGGGAAATTTATAAGTTAAGCTAGCAAAAATTAAACATAAAAGGATGGCTAATTATGAAAAAATTAACAGACCTTAGTCAAGTTGACGTTAAAAACCTGGATAAGGATAAGTGTACCGTTATAATACCTATAGCCTCAATAGAACAGCATGGCTACCATCTGCCGGTATCTACGGATTTGTTGATAATGGAAGGTATGCTTAATAGGAAGGATGGGCTTCAAAGGGCTAAAACAGACAAGGAGCTTATTGCTTTGCCGATTATTCCTTTTGGCCTTAGCCCGGAGCACATGGGATACCCAGGTACAATTACCCTTAGCCCCACGACTATTATTTCATTGATAGACGATATAACCGGCTCAATGATAGAAAGCGGCTTTAAGGATTTTATAGTGCTTAACAGCCACGGCGGGAACACCTCGATTTTGCATATCCTTGCAAGAAATATGCGGACAAAATATAAATGCACGTTTAGACACATTGATATATTTGGTGACTTGTTTTTTGAGCAAAAGAAAAAAATTCTCGAAGGCAGCTTTTTAGATATTCACGGAGGCGAAAGCGAAACATCTTTAATTATGTACCTAAACCCTGATTTGGTTAATATGAATTATGAAGCCAGCCAGCTTAAGGCAGAAATTGAAACCTTGCCGAATGTTTGGCTTACATATGATTTGTCTCAAACCGGTGTGGTAGGGGACGCAACCCTTGCAACTAAGGAAAAGGGCGAAAAGCTGTTTTGTTATATGGTTGAGCGTTTAGCTGAGCTCATATAACTAAATTAAAAGTTAAATTATAACTAATAGCCTGAATCATAGCTATGAATTCAGGCTATTATGGTGCGCCCGGCATGGGTAACAGCTTGACGGTGAGAATGGGAAAGGAGGAATTTACGGAAAGTGAGAATGCACAAAATGCTGAAAAAGTAAAAAATGAGTTGGTAAGTTTAAAAAACATAATTTCAGAGATTGTAGAAATGAAAGTTAATACTCAGCTCGTCTCAACAAGCAACAGAACAGTAATGTTATATAGCTTATTTGAATCTGAAGAAAGTTTAGCAAGGTATCAAATTCATCCAGAACATATTAGAGTAAGTAAATTTGTTGGAACTGTTTTGAAAGAACGGGTTTGTTTAGACTTGAATAACCCTATTCCTTAGCTTCTTCCTTACAAGCACATATTTTTTAAAAGCTGCCGAATGAAAATTTGACAGCTTTTGTGTAATCCAAAAAGCTGTCTGAGTACAGAGAAATATCTACTGTATTGCGATAGTTTTTGGTTATAGATTCAATATTCCTTTCTTCGTATGTCTTTTACCATTATATATTCTTCATCAAGTTCACGGATAATCTCATAACCCATCCGCTGGTAGAGCCGAGCTGCCCGATTTGCCTTTTGTACTGAAAGTGATGTTTGCCGATATCCCCGGGTAATAAGCAGTTCAAAAAGATGGCTTAACAGCATTGTTCCGATACCCAGCCCACGATATTCCGGTAAAACAGAAATGGCAAGTTCCGGCGTTTCATCATCAATATGCCCATAGGCCGGGATTATCCGTGTCCATGCTGCACCTGCAATTATGCCGTGTTTTTCCGCAACAACCCCGCAATCATCTTTGCCTCCAAAGTCTTTTATATATACAAATATCTCCGGCCTAAAAATAACTTCATTAGGTAAAGGAGCAACCCCCGGAGGTTGAAAAATTGCGTGGTAGAGAAATATCTCCAAAAGGTGGTATTCAGAAGGCTTTAGCGGTCGAATTTCAATACTCACTTGGTTCCACCTCATTTATAAATTCGGAAGAATTAAATAACTCGAATAACTCCGGCATAACTTTTTTTAAAGAAACTAGGCACTTATTGTTCCCATCATAAAAACAGTGGCGGGTTTTGCCCAAAGTGCGGATTTCACCTGATTTTGCATCGGATATTTTATAGTTTACCACCATACTTGCATTTTTTAGTTCAGACAGCGTTATTTGAATATTAACAATATCTCCGAAATGAACCATTGACTTGTATTCGCAATGAACCTCAAGCACGGCAAAATCAATGCCGCGCTCAACAGCCTTGTTATAACCAAAGCCTATTTGCTCCATAAAATCTACTCTGGCTTCCTCAAACCAACGAATGTAGTTGGAGTGATGAATGATTCCCATTTGGTCTGTTTCGTAGTAATTGGCTTTTCTTGTGTATGGTTTTATGGTCATAAAATAAATCCTCCTTACTCCCGGCATTCTAAGTATTTGGTGTTTCAATTACAAGCCCCACGGGGCAATGGTCACTTCCGTAAAT
>CAZEYG010000269.1:0-3727 GCA_964516575.1 uncultured Defluviitaleaceae bacterium | reverse complement strand
GGCATTAGATGCCACTATCATTTTCACATTGTTTTCATTAAACAACTCGATATATTCTTTTTTTGGAACTTCATCCGTTATAACTATATCGAATATACTTAAATCACACGACTTAAATAATTTTTTTTGGCCAAATTTTGAATTGTCGGCCAGTAACACCTTTTTTTCGGCTTTTTCAAGCAATATTCGCTTTATGTTTGCATTACCCAGTGTATACTCAGTTATTCCCGCTTCAACAGAAACTCCACCAGCGCTTACAAAGGCATAATTTGCATTCATGTTCCTGAAAAAGTTTTCAGCAGTAGGCCCCGAAAGATTGTAATATTCCTCCTTATCCAATTCACCGCCAGCCAAAAAAACTCTAGCGCATTTCTTTTTTGCAAACAGCGCTGTTTTAATCGATGGTGTTGCAATAACAATAGCTTTTTTGGATAGAATTTTTGCTAACTCGCAAATTGTTGTGCCAGCGTCTAAAAAAACAGACGAGCCATCTTCTACTAATTCTCCTGCGACTCCAGCTATCATTTTTTTAGATGTAGTCATGTTCGCCGCTCTTACCTTAATGGCTTGTTCAAGGTTTATACCCTTTGCAAGGCTGACCCCACCAAAGGAACGTCTGACAACCCCTTCATGCTCCATTTTTTCCAAATCACGTCTAATTGTCATTTCACTTGCCTTTGTGATATTGGCAATTTCCTTTACGGTAAGAGCAGAATCTTGCTCCAGTAATTCAAGAATTATTTCTCGTCTTTTTTCGTAAATAATATCACCACCCACAATGTTATTTGTAAAATGTTAAATTAACATGGTAACTTTCTAATCTGTTAATTTAACATTTTAGAACATCTCTTGTTGCAAATAATATAACATTTAGCAGATGAATTGTCAATCTTTTATTGAAATTTTACAGATAACAAATATTGTAGTAAATTTTTTTATATAAAGTTTTACTTGCAGTAGATAGACATTGCTTCTCTAAGAAATTCGGCGGCTCCCGGGGAAATCGCATCGTAATATGCCTTGAAACGCTCATCGGCGCAATACATATTTACAAGCTCCATATGAGTTTCTTTCGTATACATACCGTCCGGCCAATATACACAAAGCCATTGGCGATGTAAGTCGCAGGCTTTTTGGGCAAGCTCACTTGCCGGATTGCCTTGTATAAGAGCTTTGTATAGAGTATCATTTACTTCCTTTGATAAAAGCTCAGCTTTATAATATTGCTCCATAGTCATATTCTTAAACTTCTCATTTGAAGCGTCTACAACACTAGAGCCATATTTTTCTCGGACTTCTGCACCGTATTTTTGCTCGTTCTCATTAATAAGCTTTTGTTTAAGCATCCCAAAGTTTTTATTGCCGTCCATAGTGTTTCTCCTTTCAAAACATGCTTTTCTCATTTTAAAATTTTATATCAAAAACTTATTCTATCACGGTTTAATAAAAAAATCCTTCTACGATTTTAATATTTCGTAAAAGGATTTTTCCCCTTTTATAACAGGGCTAAATCTTATTAAGTCACAATTATAGAATAATACAAATTAAACCGCCGCTGCCTTCGTTAATAATCTTTTGAAGTGTTTCCTGAAGTTTGATTTGGGCATCCTCAGGCATATGAAACAATTTATTTTGAAGCCCGTCTTTAACTAGCTCATACATTGTTTTACCAAACATATTAAGCTCCCATATTTTGCTTGGATCATCTTCCATTTCGCTTTGCAGATAACGTATCAAATCCTCACTCTGCTGTTCTGTGCCTACTATTGGGCTAATCTCCGTTTCGATATCAGCCTTAATCAAATGTATGGAAGGGGCACTAGCCTTAATTCTAACTCCATATTTACTGCCATGCTTAACTATTACCGGGTCATCCAGCTGCATCTCTGAAAGCTGCGGCGTAACGATACCATATCCCTTTCGATGAACCTCTTCAAGCGCATATTTTACTTTGTCGTATTCCATCTTTGCCTCTGCCAATACCTTGATTGTAGATATAAGCTGATATTCGCTGTCAATATCCATGCCGGTAGTTTCAGACAAAATCTTATAGAATAAGCTGTCGTCAACAGCAACCTCAACGTTTGATGAACCTTCCCCTAGTGATATTTTATCTATGTACGCTTTCTTTACATATTCATTATTCTCCATTGAAGTAACACATTCCTTCATCTCCCTAAGTTTGGAGATTCCGCCAATGATGTCTCTTACGGATTTAATAATGCTCTTTTTCAACCAATGGTCGATATTTAATGTTTCAATCCATTTTGGGAAATTGATTCTGACTTCCTTAATCGGAAACTCATAAAGCACCTTTTCCATAATAGAATTTATGTCCTCGACCTTTAGCTGGGCGCAATTTACAGAAATAACAGGCACCTGATAAGCCTCGCTTATTTCAAGTCTTAGCTTTTCTGTTTCGGGAGCATAAGGCTTAACTGTATTTAACAGCATAACAAAGGGCTTGTTTATTTCTTTTAACTCGCTTACTACACGTCTTTCGGCTTCAATGTAATCATCTCGGTCAATATCGGTTATTGAGCCGTCTGTAGTTATAACTATTCCGATTGTAGAATGCTCTGTTATAACCTTTTTTGTTCCCATTTCGGCGGCTTCTACAAACGGGATTTTTTCCTCCAGCCATGGCGTTGAAATCATCCTTGGCTGATCTCCGTCTAAATGACCGGTAGCCCCTTGAACCAAATATCCAACGCAGTCTATCATCCTTACCTTAAAGTTGATGTTTTCTTCAAGAGTAATTTCTACAGCCTCGTTAGGCACGAACTTAGGTTCTGTTGTCATTATTGTTTTGCCGGCGGAGCTTTGGGGTAATTCATCCTTTGCCCGTTCCTTGCTATATGCATTTTCAATATTTGGTATTACAAGTAAATCCATAAACCTCTTTATAAAGGTAGATTTACCTGTCCTTACAGGGCCAACAACACCTATGTAAATATCCCCGCCTGTACGTTCTGCTATGTCCTTATAAATGTCAAAGCCTTCCATAATAAAACCTCCTTATAAAATGTATCCATACATTTATGTATATGTTTAAGGCAGTGTTTTATTACACAAAAAAGCATGGACTAGTATATATAACCCCGGCAAGTTTATTGACATAATTAAATGCCGGCATAATAGTATACAAATCCATGCTTTTATTTAATGCTCTTTTATTTAATGCTCTTTTACTTATATTCTTTTAATAGATATTATTTTAATATCCGGCTCCAGCTTTTGTCCTACGGCGTTTGAGTTATGGATACGGTTAACTATGTCCATACCTTCGACAACCTTACCAAATGCGGGAAAACCTAAGCCGTCAGGGTTACGTTTTCCACCGAAATCAAGCTCCGGCTGGTCGCCGACACAAATGAAGAAGCAATCGTCTACAGTATCCGGAGTCACTCTGCCAAAAGACAAGGCTCCGTCTACGTGTTTAACGCCGGTAAAGTTCGTTTGCTCCATCATTATTTGAGGCCGTGGGCCAACCCTTGCTAGGCTTGGATCAAAAGGAGTACCTTCTACTAATAACTCTCTTACAGCATGTGCATCGTATTCGTCGTAATAACCGGCTTCAATAACGTCTATTTTAATAGAGTCGTTAGGCTGGTTGTCTCTTGAGCGGGCTGTACGGTAAAACAATGCTCCGTCGTAGTAACCTTCATCAACATAAGCCAAAAAATGTTTTGCTGTATTTGGAGCCTGTTCATCATAAATTTCTGCT
>CAZEYG010000268.1:0-3730 GCA_964516575.1 uncultured Defluviitaleaceae bacterium | reverse complement strand
CGTAAACCCGATAAAATCAAATTTAATTAATGGCGTTAAAGTTTCCAGCGAAAACAGCGGTATATTATTTTCCCTCATAACCTTTTCCATATCGTGCCAGGGAGCGAAAGCCCTTTCGCAATAAGTATTTTGCCGACGGTTTATAAAGTAGTAAAGAATCTGCAAGCCTAGATGGCTCATGCCGATTTCGTAAACATCGGGAAAACAAAAAGCAAAACGGATTTCAATATCCGTCAAATCCTTTTTAACCGCATTTATTTCGCCGCCAATATAACGGGCAGGCTTTTCAACACTTAAAAGCAGCTTATCTTCAAGAAACATTAGTTCCTCCTTATACTAATCAGTTTGTATTACGTATTATATTGCCGTAATATGTTACTACATTTTTCACCATAATTCAATCATACTATTACGGTGGCATTAAAAAATATTGTAGGATTACAATACCTGTGTTACACCATAAAAAAAGATAAGCGAAAACGCACCAACTGTGATAGAGTAAAATCACCACAAAATCACACTAACCAGGAAGGTGGGTTTTCGCATGACAATTGTATCACAGGTGGTAAAGTATCGTCTATCATTAATAAAATCCCAAATATATACCGAAGCCGTATGAACAAATGAATTACCGCTGGGTGCTATGTAATGTTACAACTTAAACGCCCGTAGAAACGTTAACATCTCCACGGGCGTTGATATTAGCTTGAATGTAAAACCCCAGAATGCCGGTCCCAAAATTTTGACACCTAGCATTTGCTAGGTGGGTCTCCGCAACAAGCGTCCCGCCTTCCGCTGCCCAAAGGGAATTATGTTGCGGCCTGACGTTAAGCCTGTATAGATAGGAAACCCTTTTTGTTGATGTAGGTTCAAAATAGTAGGTTATCGAACATTTCAGGGCTGTATTTCTAAATATAATTATATACAAATATTTAAAAAATTCAAGGGTAAAAAAACAATTTCTACAGGTTATTTCTTCCTTAAGTTATCAGACATCATTTTGCTTAGGCTTAATATTACTCCTAATATTATTGAAAAGTCGGCGATGTTATATACTAGGGATTTTTTTGCCTTGCCAAAATATATATAATCTATTACATATTTCCTTGAAAGCCTGTCAAATAAATTTGAGATACCGCCGCTTAATATAAGAGCATAGGCAATTGAAAACAGCTTGCTTTTGCCGGTATATTTTTTAAAAATATATGTTATATTCAAAAGGGCCAGAACTGTCGCTATGTTCAACATCAGCTGATTGTTTTTTAAAAGCCCGCACGCTGCACCTTCGTTTTTCGTATGAGTAATATATACAAAGTTTTTAATTAGCTCAATATTTTCGTTAAGCTTAACTTTCGCCTTAACATAAGCCTTACACCACTGATCAGCCAAAAATATAAACATACCAAGCAAAAAACTCATTCCTTCCGCCTCCTTGAAAAGAATATACAACAAACCTAAAATAAAAGCAACCTTAAAAAGTTAGTACAAATGATATAAAAAAACTGACACCGTAACAAAACAGTGTCAGCAAAATCCAACCTATTCTTCATATTCCATTGCAGCTTCTACAATCATGTTCTTCAAGGAATTTTTATCGTATTTACCCATACTCATACTCATTTCCAAATCTTCAAGCTCGTCATATTCAGGAATATAGTTTACGGAAAACTCTGTTGTTAAATCATCCTCGAAAAGAATTTCCCCTTCTATTGCCCATGAATCCTCGCTTTTGTCAATGCTTATTATAACTACCTCACTTATTTGCACCATTATTATGCCCCCCTATTTATTGTAGAACAATTATTGATATTAATATTTGATGTTTATTATTTATTATTGCGGTCAATCTACACCTATAAGTTTTAGCTGAAAAACGAAAGAAAATCCAATAATTAATATAATAATGATAATATATTTTTCCAGCCGCATACATGAGTTTGTAGATATTACACCCAAATTCCAAGCATAGGATTTACTAAGTTTAAATTAACGCTTTATTATATGGCTCAAAAATGATTCGCCGGATATTTCACCCTTTATTCCTAAATAATCGCAAATTGTAGCCCCTATATCGGAAAAGGAATCACGTATGCCTAAATTAACGCTTTGAACCATATCTCCAAAAACTAAAAGCGGCACATATTCCCTTGAATGATCCGTTGATTTTGTAGTTGGGTCGCAGCCGTGGTCTGCAGTTATGATTAATAAATCGTCTTTGCTCATTAATTCTGTTATTTGACTAAGACGGCTGTCAAAATATTCAAGGGCGCTTGCGTAACCTAAAACATCGTTACGATGGCCGTAAAGCATGTCAAAGTCTACTAAATTAGTAAATATAAGCCCGCCTGAGCATTTTGAAAGGGCTTCGATAGTAGCGTTTATGCCGTCTTCATTGTTTGTAGTATGGTTTTTTGAGGTTATTCCCCTTCCGGCAAATATATCTTCAATTTTACCTATTGCATGAACAGACAGATTGTTTTCCACCATTACATCAAGCATTGTAGTGCTCTCCGGCGAAGCGGTAAAATCCCTTCTGTTTTCTGTTCGTTTGTAATTCCCTGATTCTCCTTCAAAGGGTCTTGCAATCACTCTGCCAATCCTATACTTGTCATATAACATATCATATGCTTTTTCACAAAATTTGTATAACATGTCCAACGAAATAATTTTTTCGTGAGCAGCAATCTGAAACACGCTGTCTGCTGATGTATAAACAATGGGGCAGCCGGTTTGAACGTGCTTATCCCCTAACCTGCTTATAATTTCTGTTCCTGAAGCAACTTCGTTACCGATAATCTTTCTTCCGATTGCTCTTTCGTACTCACAAATTAATTCCTCGGGAAAACCGTTGGGATATGTTTTAAAAGGCTTTGAAAGCAGAAGCCCAGCTATTTCAAGATGGCCGCTTATTGTATCCTTTGCCTTTGTTAATTCTGCCATTTTGCCGTAAGCGCCCACAGGCTCTTTAACGGAAGGTAAGTTTGAGCCGTTAATATTACCAAGCCCCATATTATATAAATTTGGCAGATTAAGCCGCCCAATATGCTTATAAATATTTCCAAGGGTATGTGAGCCTACATCACCAAATTCGTTAGCATCCGGCAGCTCACCTATTCCGGCGCTGTCCAACACTATAAGCACTACTCTTTTCATAAATTAATTTCCTTTCTTAAAGCATAAAAGGTCATATTATCCTGCAAGCAGAATTTTCTTTAAAGCACATTGCCTTTTTTATATTTTCTGCCACATCGGAGCCTCTTAATACCTCCACAAGCCTGTACCCAAAGCTTAACGTAGCCGCCGGACCTATTGCTGTAGTTATTAATCCGTCGGTTACTACAAAGGCATCCGTTAATTCGGCGCCCTTTAGCCCCTTTTCCAAACCCGGGAAGCAAATGGCCTTTTTACCTTCCAGCAAACCAAGCATTCCAAAAACCGTTGGTGCCGCACATATAGCCCCCAGCATTTTACCGTCTTTATAATGCTTTTCTAATACGGTATGAAGCCGATTATGTTTTTTTAGGTTTACATAACCAGGTCCACCGGGTAGAACCAGCATATCAAAGCCGTCCGAAGCCTGAAGGTTTTCAAAGCCGTCAAAAAGCATATCCGCCTTTACAATTACACCTTTTGAACCGGTGACAAATAAATTGTCGGTTACCGAAACGACAGCCACTTCAATTTCACCCCTGCGTAAAATATCTACCGTTGCGATAGCCTCTATTTCTTC
>CAZEYG010000267.1:0-3744 GCA_964516575.1 uncultured Defluviitaleaceae bacterium | reverse complement strand
CAGCCTTAATAAAAAAGGCGAAGAGCTTTGCGGCGATAAGGTTGAAGTGCTTAGAAATGACAAGGAAACTATAATGGTGCTTTCGGACGGCCTTGGCAGCGGCGTAAAAGCTAATATTTTAGCGACTCTTACAAGCAAAATCGTTATTTCAATGCTTTCTATGGGTGCAGAAATATCAGACGTAGTTGAAACTGTTTCGACTACCCTGCCCGTCTGCAAAGAAAGAGAAATAGCCTATTCAACCTTTACTATTTTAAGGATTGCAAACGACGGCGACGCCCATTTGGTTGAGTACGACAACCCAGAAACGGTTATTATGCGAAACGGAAAAGCATTAGAGCTTGATAAAGAAGAAATAAATATTTCGGGCAAGCGTATACGTGAAGCCCATTTCCGGCTGAAAACAAACGACATATGCGTTATGTTCAGCGACGGAGCAATTCATGCAGGAGTTGGAAAAATGCTTAACTTTGGCTGGCAGCGTGAAAACATAATAAAATATCTTGAAGGTATATATGCAAAGGACGTTACATCATATTTCATACAGAACCAACTGCTTTCGGTATGTGACAATCTTTATGCCAGCGAGCCTGGCGACGACACAACGGTTGTGTCTTGCCGTATGTGTATACCAAACATCGCCCACGTAATGGTTGGGCCGCCGGTTAACGCGGAAAACGACGAGCTTATAGTTAAGCATCTTATGAATACTGAAGGCAAAAAAATAGTATGCGGCGGCACTACATCACAAATAGTCAGCCGAATACTAAAGCGTGATTTAAAGGTTATCCTAGATTATATCTCGCCGGACGTTCCGCCTATTGGTTATATAGATGGTGTAGACCTTGTAACAGAAGGCGTCGTTACTCTAGGTAAAGCCCTTGAAAAGATAAGAACGGTATTATCGGGCAAGCAAGCCAAAATAAACAGCAACGGTAAAAAGCTGAACGGCGCTGATATGCTGGCGCAGATTTTGATTGAAAATTGTACTGAGGTGCAGTTTTATGTTGGCAGAGCACTAAATCCTGCTCATCAAAACCCCGATTTGCCAATTGATTTGAGCCTAAAGTTAAGGATTGTTGAGGACATTGCCGAATGTATAAGAAAGTTTGACAAAAAGGTATATGTAAACTATTATTAGAAAATAAATAACGCCGGATTGCTGCATTCACAGATTTCCGGCGTTGCTTTTGTTTTTTTCATGGCTTGATAAGGCTGTTTTTAGACCGGTATTCGTATATGGTCATGCCGCAAACCTGCTTAAATACTGATTTATAGTGTTTCTCATCGTCATAACCAACTTTAACCGCAATAACATCATCGGCAAATTTTGTTTCCCGCATAAGCCGCTTGGCTTCATCTAACCTAAGCATAACGGTATATTCCAAAAGCGTCATTTTTTCTGAATCTTCAAATATTTTGCTTAAATACTCCGGAGCCGTGCCAATACTTACTGCTATCTTCGTAATATTAAAGTTTTCATAATATCGGGTTTTAAGATATTCCTTGGCCTTTTCGATAATATCCGTATTATTTTTATTGTGCATATCAAGAATGTATTTACAAAAGCTCCTTAATGCAGTTGAAAGATAACAGTAGGCGTCATCAATCGTTTTCAGCTCCAATATTTCCTTTGAAGGGAAGAATGTTGTAAACTGGGTATTAACAGGTATGTTCTGCTCTGTTGCATATCTACCCATGGAAATTAATATATCCATGATTATTTTCGGCATAAGATTAGGCGGAAGTGGTTCGCATTGCTTCAGCGAATCCAAAAGTTCCTTTAACAGCCTAATACAATAGTCATACTCCCCTACTACAGCTGCATAAACAAGCCGTTCCTCTCGTTCCAGCGCATAGCGGTAGGTTATATGGTTTAGAGGCTCTACATATTGAATGGGAATAACAGTGTTGTAACCTATATTAAATTTGTATCTAAGAGCGCCGTCAGCCTCTCTGTATGAAATAGCTATGTCGCAAGGGTTGCCATAGGGTCTGCCGATTCCGATAGTAACCTTTGTTCCGGTTTTTTCAAGTATATCGGCCTTTAGCTTTTCACAAATCTCGATAATCTCTTCAAAGGCAAACTGCCCGCCTAAAATAACGGCTATGGCGTTAAGACTGCAAATATGGGTTTTATGGCTTTTATCCTCTAAACCTATATCAACAATATGAAAAATCTTATAAGTAAGAAGCTGTTTTTCCATTTCGTCAAGAGCTAGGGCAATCTTTTTAAAATGATCAATTCTTACTATAAAAACAGTATAATCCGGAACAAGGCGTATATTGAAATAATCCATGTTGTTTATTATTTCATCGTTGCTTGATAAGTGCCCTGCTAGAATATTTGAAACAAAAATATTCTCAAACATAGCGATATTTTTCTTATAGTTTTCTGCAAACTGTTTTTCTGTTTCCCTATGCTGCTCGTATTTTTGATAGTACTCCAAAGCCTTTGTCAGGCTGTGATGAAAATCTGCCGGCTTTATCGGCTTAAACATATAGTCGATAACCCCGAATTCCAGGCTTTTTTTAATATATTCCGAATCGTTGTAGGTTCCGTAAACGATAAAACGTATATCCTCGTATCTTTCGCTTAGGCTTCTGATTACATCTATGCCCGAAACGCCGAAAAACCTAATATCCGCTACAATAAGCTGGGGTTTGTTTATTTTAACTAATTCTATTATATTTTTAGCAGGGTCTGAGAGAGTAACAATGTTTTTAATTTTAGGAAACGATGTTTTAACATAGTTTGTAAAATTCTTAATATTGTCCTCGTCGGAATCTGCAAACATTAATCTAATCAATAACTCACCCCAAATCAAAAAGGCTTTACATTTATTCAAAGTATGTTAATATAAGTTCTATGGTTCGTGCATTAATACTATGCTCTATTGATTATTTTGAAGATTTATATAGAGTATACCATAATATACCAATGTGTCAAAGATTATGTTTTATTTGACTATTTTAATATCGGCAAAACAAGAAATAAAAATGAGGAAATTTTATGAGTTATATAGCAATTGACCTAGAATTCAACCAACCGTATAATTTCAGCGAAAACTTTAAAACAGTTCTTGTGGAAAACTGTCCGTGCGAAATCGTACAGATAGGCGCTGTAAAAATGAACGGTAATCTTGAAATAACCGATACTAAGGACTACCTGATTAAACCCCAGCTTTATACTAAAATTCATCCTTACGTCGAAAAAATAACCGGCATAAGCGAATCCATGCTTATGCAGCAACCTACTTTCCCGGAAATATACGAGGAGCTTTTGGATTTTCTAGAGATGGGTAAAAGCATTATTTGCGTATGGGGAAACAGTGATATCAAGGAGCTTAGCCGCAATATTCTTTACTATGGGCTTAATGACAGGCATATGCCGCATAAGTTTGTTAACGTGCAGCAACTTGCATCTACCTATCTCAAGCAGCCTTCCGGCATGTGTATAGGCCTTAAAAATGCTGTTGATAAGCTGGAGCTTTCTATGGACGAAATCTTTCACAACGCATTAAACGATGCCGTATACACCGCCCGTATATTTAAGCAAGTATACAAGCCAAACATTCAAATACGTAATTTTAAAGTATCTGAGTTTATGCCGGAAGAAAAGCACGAAAGAAAGCCCTTAAAATCAGTAGATGCTGAGGCGCTTTACGGAGCGATTGAAAAAGAGCTTGGCAGAAGGTTAAGCCGTAAGGAAAAAATGTTAATGAAAAAGGTCTACAGCATGGG
>CAZEYG010000266.1:0-3752 GCA_964516575.1 uncultured Defluviitaleaceae bacterium | reverse complement strand
CGCCGGCTTGCAGCCTTCTGACCTTATACTAATCGCCGCCCGGCCGTCTATGGGTAAAACGGCTTTCGCCTTAAACATAGCCCAAAACGTAGCGGTTAAAAACAGAAAATCAACAGCTATTTTCAGCTTGGAAATGTCTAAGGAACAGCTTGTTAACCGTATGATTTGCGCCGAAGCAATGGTAGACGCTCAAAAGCTGCGGACAGGTGAGCTTATAGACAGCGACTGGGACAAAATAGTAGAGGCTATTGAGCCGCTGTCAAGAGCTAGACTTTACATAGACGATACCCCCGGCATAACCGCCGGAGAAATCAGAGCTAAGTGCCGGCGGCTAAAGCTTGAAAAGGGGCTTGACTTAGTGCTTATCGACTATTTACAACTTATGAGCGGTACAAGCCGATCCGGCTCAAGACAAGAGGAAATATCTGAAATATCCCGATCCCTTAAAGCAATTGCAAGAGAACTGAACGCGCCTGTAATCGCTTTGTCCCAGCTAAGCCGGGCCTGCGAAGCGAGAGCAGACCATAGACCGATGCTTTCCGATTTACGTGAATCAGGCGCCATTGAGCAGGACGCCGACGTTGTCGCTTTCTTATACAGAGACGAATATTATAATCCGGAATCGGAAAAAAAGGGCATGGCAGAGGTTATAATAGCAAAGCAGCGTAACGGCCCAACGGGCACTGTTGACTTAATGTGGCTTTCCAAATACACAAAGTTTGTTAGTGCGGCTAAAAACGGATATTGATGTTAACCCATTTAGGAGGTTCAAAATGGCCAATTTACGGGAAATAGTCGAAAGGGAGGAGGTTAGAAGCCTTTCGGAATATGCGACGAAAAGCATAAGCTCAATGGGGCGTAAGATACCGTGTCAAAAATGCAGCATACGTACCGACTTCCAGCGGGATCGTGACAGAATAACCCACTCCAAGGCGTTCAGGCGGCTTATGCATAAAACCCAGGTTTTCATATCCCCCGAGGGCGACCATTTCCGAACAAGGCTTACCCACACAATCGAGGTTGCACAAATAGCTAGAACAATATCAAGGGCACTAAAGTTAAACGAGGACTTAACTGAGGCAATCGCCTTAGGCCATGATTTAGGCCACACCCCTTTCGGTCATACCGGCGAGGAGGCTCTCAACAGCATAATCGAAGGAGGTTTTGAGCACAACCTTCAAAGCATACGTGTTGTTGAGCAAATAGAAAACAATGGCAGAGGTCTTAACCTTACCTATGAAGTTTTGGACGGTATAGTAAACCACCGAGGCAAATGCACGCCCTCTACCCTTGAGGGTAAGGTTGTTCAAATCAGCGACAAAATAGCTTATATTAACCATGATATAGACGACGCTATCCGTGCCGGAATGCTTACTCTTTTGGATTTGCCACAGGAATGTACAAGGGTTTTAGGTCAAGGCACAGGCAAAAGAATTGATACTCTTGTCAGAAGTGTTATTGAAAACAGCATGGGTAAAAACGATATTGTTATGGAAGCCGAAACTCTAGCGGCCATGCGAGGGCTGAGGCAGTTTATGTTTGATACGGTGTATCTGGGGCAGCTTCAGCTTAAAGAGCGCAA
Organism: uncultured Defluviitaleaceae bacterium; assembly: GCA_964516575.1. GTDB lineage: Bacteria > Bacillota > Clostridia > Lachnospirales > WRBF01 > CAZEYG01. The sequence goes on along the minus strand of CAZEYG010000266.1, from coordinate 2,170 downwards.
AAAAATAAAGCATATGTTAAGCCAGCTTTATAGTTATTATATTAAGGAGCCCGGGCTTATGGCTAAGGATTTCGCCGATTTGGCGGAAAACAGTGATAACAAAGCCCAGGCTGTGTGTGACTACATTGCGTGTATGACGGATAGGTTTGCTATAAAAGCCTTTAATAGCGTTTTTGTTCCAAGTACGTTTAATCTGTAGTTATTAAACCCTAATTATCCCGTCGAACATTTCTTTGGAGTCGTTTATTTTCTCTCTGCCGCCTATTACGCAAAGGGCGGCTTCTTTCATGGCCGGTTTTAAGCGGCGCCCAAGGTCATTAATTTGGACGGCTTCTGTAGCTAGTATTTCCTCTATTTCCTTTTCAAGCATTTCATAGGATATGCCGTTTAAATATGCTGCCATAGCAAAGTCTACCTTTTCAACTACACATTTCGGCCGGATATATCTGTTTATTGTGCCTATTATAAACTTACGCATTTCGTGCTCCGATGCTTTGAAGTTTATTGCGTAATCAAAGGCATTGTCGTAAACCTCTATGGTGTTTTTTAGGTTAGGATCTCTATAGGAGCTAAAGCAAAAGACACCTTTTTTATATGCCAAACAGTTGCAGCCGTAGGCGCCGCCTTTAATACGAACCTCTGTCATAAGGTAGTTTTTGTTTAATATAGAAGCAAGAACTGCCATATGGCCGTTATAATTAATGTCTGCCGCTGTAAACTCAATCGCCTTTGCTACGTATTGGACGTTTGTTGCGGCGACGACAGCCTGGTTTTTATCGTAACCCGAAAGGGATACAACCTTTTGCTCCTTGCTTTCATTTTTTAAGCCTTCATAGTATTTTGTTATTTCGCCGACTAAATCCTTCAAGCTGCTTTCGTTGCCTGAGGATATATACAGGGTGAAGTTTTCCTTTGTAAAAATATACTCTGCCGTTTTTTTAATGTTTTCGGCTATTAACTTATAGTCGCCTTTATTAAGTAAATCTCTAAGAAACAGGAAAAACCTTATGCCGGAAACCTCTTCCTCATATTTTGCTGAGTTGTGGATATAGGCCTGAGCCCGGTTCATTGCATAGGAATTGCCGGAGTTTACAATGCTGTTTTCCATGCCCGACAAATATTCCTTTAATAGCGCCTCAAGCCTGTCGTAATCGTCAAAAAGGGTGTTTTCGGTTACTTCCTTAACGAAAGCAAAGGCTTTATGAATATTGGCATCAAGGGCTTTTGTTTTAAACAAAAACGTTGGCGTAAAGGTGTTTTTGTTTACGTCCACATGTACTCTAAAATCCGGCCCAAAGCCGCCTAGGTTGTTGTTTATCGAGTTAAGCAGCCGGTCAAGGCTGTAGCTTTTCGTTGGAAACTTACATAAGGCGTAACAGAGTATCCCAATATAGTTTATTAAATTATTGGGGACTTTTTCAGTATGAAACAGGAAATTTATATAGGTTATGCCCTTTGTATCGGTTGTGTAGAGTAAAACGTCGGCGCTTCCGGCCTTTTCCCTTACCACGTCCATTCTTTCCATAGTATTATCTATGTCGTCTATTTCAAGGAGCGGGATTTTCATTATATCCTCAGGTGTATCGGTAAGTTTTTCGTATGACTTAAGTTTAGCCGCCTTTTGCCTGAACAGCTCTATGTCCTTTTGGTCAGGTGTTTTGCGGGCAGGTTCTTTAACATATTCCGGCGTCATCGTTGTATAAAGCCGGTAATTGTTTTCGGCTATATATTTTTTTAAAACCTCCATAAGAAAACCTTTGTTGTTTTTAATGGTTTCCAGTGGTTTTATACGATGAACCTTTTCAAAGGAGGGGTTGCCGTAAAGCCAGTCGGTTAGAATAGCCATGTTATAGGTTAGTCCCTTTGGCCTATGCCCCATGTTGTCTTCCTTAACGGAGAACTCAAAGCGGTTCAAACATGCGCTTAAAAGCTCGTCTTCAAAACCATTTTTTAAAATATCCCCTACAACCTCGTCAATAATTCCCTTCAGCTTGTCAACACCAGCATTTGAATTTTTGATTATTATGTTAAACACAGGGCGGCATGTGTTGGCGTCTAAGCTATCTGATGTTTCGTCCCCTAACTTACTTTCCGTCAACCTTTTTTTAAGAGGCGACGATTCCATTCCAAGGAGGTAAATCCTAATTATTGCGAAAGCCGTAACTAGCAT
>CAZEYG010000265.1:0-3765 GCA_964516575.1 uncultured Defluviitaleaceae bacterium | reverse complement strand
TATTAGCTTCACTCCTGAAGTCGAGGCAAGGTATAACCGTGCGTTGGCGCCAAATCCAGAGCGTGCCGATGTTTTGCAAAAGCTGCTAGATGATGATATGTTTATCCCTAAGCACTATTGGCCGAAGCTTGATATTGCTTCCTTCTGGCTCGGCAGCACAGTTGGCGCATATGCTGTCAAGGCACGTGAGCTTGTACCGGACAATACTGCATTTGTCGATGTGGGTTACGGAGCAAGCGAGGTCAAGGTTAATGTTCCGATGCAGGTGGATGACCCATTTGGCGCTCTTTGCGTATTCTCTGCTTTCTATGAATTTTTGCCGGAGGGCGGCGGAACTCCCGTAACGCTAGAGGCTCTTGTTGAAGGCGGCTTATATGAATTGGTTGTTACGACCTATTCCGGCTTATATAGATACAAAATGGGAGACTTAATCAAGGTGCAGGGCAAGACCTTTAATACGCCGAATATTGCTTTTGTATCCAAAACGGGCGATATAGCTAATTTGACCAGCGAGAAATTGTCGGGTGAAGCTTTGTTGAAGGCGGCGCAGATGGCTGCTGATAAGCTGGGAATTACTATAAACGGCTTCCAGGTATATCCATGCGAAGCAGACCGTAGCTATCATTTATATGCAGAGCTAATCGGCGACTGTGACGCTGAGCAATTTGCTGTCACCTTTGATGAAACTCTAAAGGAAATCGCAGATTCATACTTTAGGCGGCGCAAGGAAAACGCTTTGCATCAACCTGTTTGCTTTATTATGGAAGCAGGCTTTGAGGATTCATTGTATGCGGCTAAAATTAAGCAGGGCATGAGTCGGGCGCAGATAAAATTGCCTGTAGTTATTGCGGCGGCAATTAATTCTTAAAACTGACTTGCCGCCCTAATCCCCTTTTTAAAGGGGTCAATTGAATATTGCGAAGCAATTTTCAATTGGGGGGTTAATATTAAGGAGGGTTTGAAATGAAATTTTGGTTATTGGCTGATGATAGTCACAAAAAGGATGCTACTGCCATTTTAAGCTTAGAAGGCATGAACTTTATAGAAGTGGTTTATGCGCGTGATGTAACATACATTCAGGACGGCAAATCTCGAGAAATATTCGTTAAGGGCGAGTCTGTTCCTGTGCCGAAGCTCTTTTTTTACACAGGCGCTGTAAAGCCCGAAATTGAAGTGTTATGCTCTCACTTAGAGCATTTAGGCGCCTTGTGTTATAACAGCCTGGAAGGCAAGCGCATAGCGATGAGCAAAATGGCCACTAACGCCGCATTAGCAAAAGCAGGTTTGCCTTTTGCTAAGACAATCCCTATTATGCGGGGTGTTTCTGCTGATTTTTTAATTCAACAGCTGGGTCTGCCCTTGATTGTTAAGCCTGACGATGGGTACGCCGGAATAGGCGTACAGCTCATTAAGAGCAAAGAGGAGTTGGAGGCGGCTTTGCTTGAAGCAAACCAGAACGGCGACTCTTCCTTTATGATTGCACAGCAGTTTGTCAGTACAACATTTGGCCGTGATGTGCGTGTCTATATGCTTGAGCATAAGCCGATTCATGCGGCAATGCGAAGAGCCGGAAATGAAACGGAATTCCGCTCCAATCTGTCTACTGGAGGGCACTACGAAGACTATGAGCTGACAGAGGAGGATTACGCATTGTGCGTTAAAATATCAAAGACCATTGGATTGAATTATTGCGGTTTGGATTTGCTTTTCGGCGAAAGCGGCTTTATAGTAGGAGAGGTTAATTCATCTCCCGGATTTACAGGAGTTTATAAGAGGGCCAACTTGATTGAGCTATTCCAAAAGCATATCGCATCGATATAAATATGGAGGTGTCGAGGACTGTATGAAACAATTGTTAGCAAAGCTCGTATTTAGCATATTAGAGCGAAAAGGCAGAAAAACCCTTGCGAAATTTGACAGCGATTGCCAAAACGCTCGAGAAGTGAGTAATAACCTTTTGCTTGAAATACTTAAAAATAATTCCGAAACAGAATATGGCAAGCTGAATGATTTTGCCTCTATCAAGAATTTCAGCGATTATCAAAAAAAGGTGCCGTTTTCAGGCTATGACACTTATGCGCCATACATCGCAAGGATGATGAAGGGCGAAGATGGTTTGATTTGTAACAAAACACCGGTGCATTATGCCACGACGTCGGGCAGTATTGGCGTACCTAAATATATTCCTGTTTCCAAAGATGGGTTAGATATTAATTCTGACTATGGATTTGCGTTGTTCTGCGCCATGCTTGCCGATTATTACAAAGAACAAACCGGCAAAAAAATACCATGGAATAGAGGAACAGTAACTGTAGAAATGGCGCTTAAATATACGGACACAGGCGTATCTATCGGCGCGATTTCCTCGGCCATGTTGTTTAGCGTAAAAAAATTCCTCTCTCTGATATATACTTCTCCTATGGAAGTGATGATGCCCACCGTAGCTGATGTGAACTTTGATTACTTGAAGCTGCGTTATGCTTTGTGCGAGCCGGATTTGAGGTTTTTTATTGCACCGTTTATGACAGCGATAGTTTCGATTATGTCCTTCTTCTATAAAAATTGGCGGGAAGTAACCGAGGATATAGAAAAAGGTACAATCAATCCCAAGTTTTGCTCAAATCAAGAGATAAGAGCCGCTCTGCTAAAGAACATCAAACCGATGCCCGAACGGGCGGAATCGATACGTAGCGAAGTACAGAAGGGCTTTGACGATACCATATTAAAAAGGCTATGGAAAAACCTTGCTGTTATTGGCGCAATCGGCACCGGCGGATTTGCTGTGTATACAAAAAAGGTCAAGAAATATGCCAAGGACATACCATTTTCCTACATCGGTTATGCAGCGTCGGAGTCGCTTTTTGCAGTAGACCGTCACATGGGCGAAGGCGACTTCACACTTATTCCAAACGGAGGATTCTATGAATTTCTGCCTGCCGATTCAGAAACCGACGACCCTTTAAGCACTATCACGATAGATAAATTAGAAGTCGGAAAGGATTATGAGATTATTCTGACAAATTTGTCGGGCTTTTATCGTTACAGAATCAACGACATAGTAAGAGTAACAGGTTGGGAAGGTCAATCTCCACGGCTTAAGTTTGTATACAGAAAGAATCAAATGATTTCAATTGCCGGCGAAAAAACTAATGATGAGGCTATGTCATGGGCAATGGAGGAGCTTTCAAAGCAAATGACCAAGAACTTTATAACAGACTACTGCGTATATGCCAACGTAAGTACAAGCCCCGGCTTCTATGAGATATTCATAGAAACCAACAGCCCGGTTGAGCATACGGATTTGCCTAAATATCGTGACATATTAGAGGAAAAACTAAGCATAGCGAACCCTTCCTTCGGCGCTAAAATAAAGACAGACGTATTAAAACCAACTGTACTAAAGGTATTGCAGCCGGAAACAAACCTTTTATATCGCGAGCTTATGATATATAAAGGCATAAATTCCAACCAGATAAAACCTGTGCGCGTTATTGATACTCCCTTTAAGGAGAAATTTTTCTTTAATTTACTCCAAGAGTAATGATCCCCCGATTAAAGTTTGCGTTGCAAACTTTAATCACCCCCTTACATGCGGGTGTAACCGTATGTATCATTATAAACATTCAGCCGCCAGAGCCGCATATTTGTAGGGTAACCCTAGCCTACATGTTCAAAGGGAAGGATAATTGTAAACATGGTCCCCACATGCTCTGTGCTTTCCACCAGTATGTTTCCGTGGTGGGTTTCAACAATGCTTTTGACAAT
>CAZEYG010000264.1:0-3787 GCA_964516575.1 uncultured Defluviitaleaceae bacterium | reverse complement strand
GAACATCCCATAAATACAGGGTTTTATGCCACTCCCTTTGTGAACAGCCTACAATAGGATTAAGTTCAGGAGAATAAGGTGGTAAGAACAAAACGGTGTGCCCGTGTTTTTAGGTTATCTTCATCTAACCGCAATGCTTTCATCAATTAGGCTTCCATTTTAACCTAACGAAGCAACCGCTCCAGCATACGATTGGCAATGGGGTGACTTCCGTAGTTGGCAAGCAGCTTAAACGTCGTCATCCGGATGATACCCTCGCCGTATGGAAGCTCCAGCATAGTGCCGCCGAACTGTCCGAGCCAGCCTTGGGCGAAACCGGCTAGAATCGTTGCTTTGGAAGCAATCTCACGGTTACCGGTCATATGCACAATTCTGCCGCCCTTTTTAGTGTAGTCGGAGAATGGCACCACATAATCTGGTAGCAAATGTTGCGCCTCCCAGCCAAGCTCTTTGTGCAGCGGAATACCTTCAAAAAATTTACAATCGATAAAATTCAAAGCCGATGCACGGTTCCAGTCCTCTGTGACGTTAAGACGGCAAAGGGTGAAGTCACCCTTCCAAGCCAGCTCATCTCCACCCTCGGCAAAGAAAACAACACTGCCGCCGCTGTGGCAAAAGCGCATCATCTCGTCGTCAAGCTGCTCTGTTACCACCAAAACACCATTGCCTAATTCCGAGGCTGTATGATAACGGCGTGATAGCTGGGTGACAACATGCTCCGGCAGCTTGTGCAGATAGAGTGTAACGCCGTTGTTATCTGCTTGACTAAACAACGCTGGTGAAAAGGTAAATTCTTCGCTATTTTTTGCAATCAGGCTGCCGTCCGGCGCATAGAAGGCAAGGTTTAACGTATAGAAACCTGATTCAGCCACTTCAGGAACGGTGAAAGCGATAGGTTCCTCCGGCCGAATCATAGAACCTGCAGAGCGCACTACTGCTATTTCTCCCTTGCAGCCCATTCCGGCAAATTCCCAGCGCAACGTGCCTTCCAGCGTCAGAGCGTCGTCGTTGCGAACAATTGCCGAAAGGTTAACCTTATCACCGCTAATAAGGTTGTGATCATATGGTTCCAGCATGATGGTTATGCTGCCATTAAAATCCACTATACTCTCGTAACCATATTTAGGATTGCGGAAATAATCCAGCATACCGTTAGTTTCCCATTCAATATCGCTAAATTCGGTGATTACATAACCACCTATAGACGATGCCATGCGAATCTCCTCGATAATAGACTTGATGCCACGCAACATCCGCTTTTGTGAGCAGATAGCAAGCTCGTCAAAATCCTTAAAGATTCTATCCAACCCATAACGTTTGAAATTTTCCATAGCCTTGGCAGGAACCTTGAAGTCCTGGTTATGCACAGGGTCCTTAAGCGCCGCACCTTGGTTGTCAAACCAGCGTGGCAACTTGCCGCCGTGATTTTCCATTAGGCTCGAAAGGGTTGGAAGCCCCCACATGCCAAACTCTGAAATGATGTTTACTTCCCCACGATAAGGATATCCGCCGACATAATTGTCTTGTGGGTTTAGATTATGTAGATAGCTATGCCAGAAAGTGGCCTGTTCAGGCAGCGCAACATAAGGGTGATAATCGTTGATGTCGGTTTTGACATGGGCCCAGCCGGAGTTGTCGCAATAAATTCGGGTAGGGTCAAACACCTTTAGTCTATCGTAAAGCTTCTCCAAGTAGAGCCGCATATCGCTGTCGGTGGCTAGACTCCATTCAAGGCCCCATTCTTCGTTGAAAATAGACCAAATGACGATGGCAGGGTGGTTAAAATCACGTTCAATCATGCCAAACAAGCAATCCTCATACACCCGGCGGCTTTGTGCCGTCCATTTAATGTAGCTTGGTGCTTCACACCAAAGCAGCATACCCATACGATCCGCCCAGTAGAGATAACGAGGAAGCTCTGCCTTTATGTGCTTTCGTAGTAGATTGAAGCCCATTTCCTTGGCGGCTTTAATCTCTTTGATAATCAAATCGTCAGAAGGCGCAATATAAACCGTTTCGGGATAAAACCCCTGTTCCAGCGCTCCACGCATGTAATAGGGTTTGTTATTTAGATAAAGACAACCGTCATGTTGCTCAAATTTTCGCATACCAAACAACTCTGTTACAGTGTCGGTTCCGTCTTTTGTTGTTAGCGTGCAGCGGCATTCATACAAAGCCGGATGCTCCGGCTGCCAAAGATCGGCTTCTGCAAGCGAAACGACAAACTCTACTTTGGAGCCCAACACCTCGGAAGTAAGCTGCCGATGCAAATCGGCTGCATTTAAATGGGGAAGAATCTCAATACCGGCCTTGCCCAACCCGGCGTCGCCATAGAAAGAAAGCGTCACGACTGCCTGCATCTTGTCAATATCAGGGGCAATTCGCACAGAGCGAATACCTGTAGCAGGACGAGATTCGATGTAAACCTCCTGCCAAATGCCGCTGACACGAGTATACCAAGTGCCTTGCTTGCCAATGGGAATTTCCGAATTGTCCATTGGGTCGATAACTTTAAGCACTAGCAGATTATCCTTTTCCTTTAAAACGCCGGTGACATCAAATCGAAATGGCAGATAACCGCCATCGTTTCGGCCAAGCAGAGTTCCGTTTAACCAGACAAGGCAGCTATAATCCACCGCATTAAAACAAAGATAGTTGTGATTAGCGTCGTTTTCAAGAGCGGCATCAAAGCGGCGGAAATACCACACTATGCCTGTATAAAGAAATAAAATATCGTCTTCGTTTTGCCAGACATGCGGCACTGTAACCTCACGCAGCCCGGCTGGCGGGGAAAGCTGCCAGCCCGCGGCTTCTCCGATGCTGTCGGGATCGGTGGATATTTCCCATATGCCGTTAAGGGTTAGCTGTTTGTTCATAAATTGCCTCCAAGCTGTATTTATTGTATATAATTAAATATAATGGATTTTATAATTTGAAGTTGCAAACTTATTCTTTTATTCCAATCAGCGCAATGCCGCTGATAATCTGCTTTTGGAAGAACATAAACACAATAATAATCGGTGCGCTGGCTAGTGCACTGGCGGCCATGGGAACGGTGTAGTCAATGGCATAGGAGCCTTGAAAAGCGCTCACGCCAACCGGCAGCGTTAGCATATTGATGTTGCTAATAGACATAAACGGCCAAAGGAAGTTGTTCCACGAGCTAACAAAGGCAAAGATGCAAAAGGAAACAATAGCGTTGCGAGAAAGTGGCAGAAAGATATTCCACCAAATCTGAAACAGGTTTGCGCCGTCAATGTGAGCCGCTTCCATCATCTCATTTGGCAGTGCATCGTAAAACTGCTTTTGAATGATAACACCTAGCGGGGCGGCAAGGCCAGGGAGAATCAACGAAAGATAGGAGTTTGTGATACCCCAGTCGACCATGATGAGGTAGAGAGGAATCAACGTCGCCTCCACCGGCACCATAATACCGGCTAGAACTACATAATAAAGGGTTTTTGCGCCGGTAAACCGGATTCGAGAAAGGGCAAATGCCGCCATTGAGGTAGATATCATAAGAATAGCCACCGTCGTCACAGTCACCAGCGCGCTATTAAGCATCCAACGTGGCAGCTGGGTGTTTTGCAACACATCTGCAAAGTTTGAAAGGGTGTAGTATGGCGAAAACAGCTGCGACAACACGCCGACCTGTGTTCCACGTGGCTTGAGCGAGGCAAGCCCCATCCAAAAGAGCGGAAAAATCGAAATAAAGGCAATCACCAGCGCAGCGACGAAGGTAAGCCATTGCCCAATCGTCATCTTTTTCAAAATCAATACCCCCCTT
>CAZEYG010000263.1:0-3791 GCA_964516575.1 uncultured Defluviitaleaceae bacterium | reverse complement strand
CATTGAGTCGTCTATCGTTACGAATACACTTAAGGACGTTTTAGTTATTCCCCTTATCGCAACCCAAACAGACGAAGAGGGTAACGAGTTTGTGTTTATAATGAAGGATGATTACACCGTTGAAAAGAGAATCATAAAAATAGGCGAATACTCCGGCATATACGTCCAGGCTGAGGGTGTGACCGAAAGCGACAGCATTATTCTAACCAATGCCCCCGGCGTTACGGAAGGCGCTTATGTTAAGCCTATGGGAAATATGAATATGGAGAATCAATAACATGATTATAAGGACTGAAAACCTGACTAAAGTATACAGAAACGGGCGTATTGAGGTATTGGCTCTTAGAAGCATAAATCTTTCCATAGACAAGGGCGAATATGTTTCAATAATGGGCGCTTCCGGCTCTGGTAAATCTACCCTTATGAATATTTTTGGTTGCCTTGATTCGCTTACAACCGGTAAATATTTTTTAGACGAAGAGGACGTCTCTACGTTAACCGGTAAAAAGCTGGCCGGAATACGTAACAAAAAAATAGGTTTTGTGTTCCAATCCTTTAACCTTCTGCCGAAGCTGACAGCCCTGCAAAACGTAGAGCTGCCTATGGTTTACGCCGGAGTAACCGGCAAAAAACGCCGTGAAGCTGCTATGGACGCCCTTATCAGAGTTGGTCTCGAGGATAGGGTTAAGCATAAGCCTAACGAATTGTCTGGTGGTCAGAAGCAAAGGGTAGCCATTGCCCGGGCTCTTGTGAACCACCCGGCTCTGCTTTTAGCCGACGAGCCTACGGGGAATTTAGACAGCCGCTCCGGCGAGGAAATAATGGCTATTTTTCAAAAGTTACATGACGAAGGCGCAACCATAGTTGTTGTTACCCATGAAGAGGACATAGCCAGACACACTAAACGTATCGTTACGTTCCGTGACGGACACATTATAAAAGACATCGGCGTTGACCAGCTTTAGAACCTGTATTCCAGGTTTATAGATTGACTATTCGAGGTGAGAACCATTAGCATTATAGAAAATATCGTAACCGCCTTTTCCAGCGTTTTATCAAATAAAATGCGCTCCATTCTTACAATGCTTGGCATAATAATCGGTATAAGCTCCGTTATTATGATAACGGCTATAGGCGCAGGCTTTCAAAAAACAACTGAAGAAAGTTTTTCAAAAATGGGCTTTGAGCGTATTCAAATTTCTTTAAAATACGGTGAGGAGTTTAAATATTCCGATTACCTGCTTTTAGAGGATATTGACGTAGTCCGTTCACACCCGGATGTTGCATATGCTTCATCCATTTGGCAGACAATGGGCAGCGTAAGGCTAAAAAACCCTACTGAAACCGAACGCTGTTATTTTGTCGGAAGCGACTCACAATACCGCTTTGTTCAGCCGGTAGAAATAAAATACGGACGGTTTATTACGGAGCAGGACGTTAAAAACAAAAGTTATGTAGCCATTATAGACGAGGAATTATCTAAGAAAGTTTTTGGCCGTGATAATGGCGTTGGCGAAAAAATCAAGGTTAACTTTTGGAGCGGTTCAGCCGAGTTAACCATTATAGGAATTGTTAAGGCGGAGCAATACAACGCTATGTTCCAAATGCCTAGCTTTGTTTATTTGCCGATAACGGCTATTATGGATATTTACAACACAGAAACAGTAGACGGCTTTTTTGTAACAGCCAAAGAACGAGACAAAATGGATCGTATGGCTCTTGAGCTTGTTAAGATGCTGGAGGTAAAACACGGCAACGAAAACAAATATCAAGCGCAAAACCTACTTAAGGAAATTGAACAAGTCAACCAGGTAATCTCCGGTATTACGGGTTTTGTCGGCCTTGTAGCGGCTATTTCTCTTGCAGTTGGAGGCATTGGCGTTATGAATATTATGCTTGTTACTGTTACTGAAAGAACAAGAGAAATCGGCATTCGTAAATCCCTTGGCGCAACAAACGCAAATATTAATATTCAATTTTTAATTGAGGCTATGATTTTAACCGGGATTGGTGGTATAATAGGTATTGTATTAGGTTACGTTGGAGCTTTTGCCTTAGGCGGCGCTATTGACGTAACACCTAGCGCCTCTGTAACTACAGTTATCGGTACTGTTATAGCGTCCAGCTTAATTGGCATTGTATTTGGTGTTTATCCTGCAAGAAAGGCTGCTAAGCTTGACCCTATAGAAGCGTTAAGATACGAATAACCCGTTTTAGCCTTAGCAAAATGAGCCTGCTAAAGCGCAAAACGGTATTGCCGGCGTTAATTCGGCAATTCAAAATTTTACGAAAGCAGGTGCTCTATGGCTACTCCTACTTATATATTCGGGCATCAAAACCCGGATACAGATTCTATATGCTCGGCTATAGCTTATGCTGAGCTGAAAAAGAAGCTTGGTACGGAGGACGTTTTTGCATACAGGCTTGGAAAGCTGAACCTTGAAACACAATTCGTCCTTGACTATTTTGATGTACGAACGCCGCCGCTGCTTACAGACGTGAAAGTAAAGCTGAAGGATTTAGGGCTTTATAACGCAGTTCCCCTTATGGAGCTTGACCCCCTTAAAAAAGCATGGGATACTTTAAGCGGCGGTATGGGCGCAAGGCTTATGCCTGTTGTTAACGACCGGGGCCTTTTGATGGGTATAGTAGCCTTAGGTGATATTACAAAGATTTTTATGGACATAGCCGATGAGGATTTACTTGAGCGGTATGAAATAACCTGTGAGAATCTAATAAATATACTAGGCGCTAAAATTTTAAGCGGCAAATACCAATATCCTGCCCTTTGCGGCAAGTTATACGTTGGCGCTTCCAGTATCGAGCCTAACGAGCTGACAGACAAGGACGTTATAATAACAAGCAGACCTAAGGACGCTAAACTTTACGCCAATGAGACAAATTGCGGAATGGTTATTTTAACCAACAGCATAGTGCCTTTGGAATTAGAAAAAGCAAAGTCAAACGTACTATCAATTAAGCATTCTATACTAAAGACAATTACCCTTTTAAACCAGGCTATAAGCGTTCGGTCCGTTATGTCCTCAAAGCGGATTATGACCTTTTCAACCGAAAACTATGTTGAGGATATAATCGAAATAATGAAAACCTCTACCCATCGTAACTTCCCTGTTGTAAACAGAGAAGGCCGCCTAATAGGGGTTATTTCCCGCAGACACTTACTTGAATACAGGAAAAAGCAAGTCATACTCATAGACCACAATGAGCGCAGCCAATCCGCTTTAGGTTTAGAACAGGCAAACATAATAGAAATAATTGATCATCACCGTGTTGCCGATATTCAAACCGACAAACCTCTTTTAATACGTTCGGAGCCTGTTGGCTGTACAGCTACCATAATATATAAAATGTTTATGGAAAACGGCATTAAACCAAGCAAAAAAACTGCCGGCTTGCTTCTTGCGGCCATTATTTCCGATACTTTAATGTTTAATTCCCCTACATGCACCCATTCGGACATTAGCGCTGCCGAGAAGCTAGCTAAAATAACCGGAATTAAAATAGATGCTCTTGCCAGCGAGATGTTTGGTGAAAGCACGTCACTTTCGGAGTATTCGCCTCACGAAATGCTTGAGCTTGACCGGAAGCAGTTTTCATTTGACAAATATTTAGTCTACATATCCCAAATCAACACTCTTGACTTTAAAACCATTGTTAATAAAAGGTACGACCTTCTTGATGCAATGGAGAACTTCAGACAGGAGAAGAAATGTGACCTTGTTATACTTATGATTACTGATATTGTTATTGGAGGCAGCGAGCTTATGGTT
>CAZEYG010000262.1:0-3794 GCA_964516575.1 uncultured Defluviitaleaceae bacterium | reverse complement strand
AATGATATGCTTTTAAGAACATCGTCTTCGGCGCCCTCGTATTTAAAGCTAACATTTTTAAATTCAACGTATCCTTTTTTTGAGTTTACGATTTGCTTCGGGTTTTCAGGATCGTTTATGGCCGGCGTAACCTCTAAAACCTCGGCAATTCTTGCGCCGGAAACTGACGCTCTAGGTATAAAAATAAACATCATGGAAACCATTAAGAAGCTCATAATTATTTGCATAGCATATTGCATAAAGGCCATCATATCCCCAACCTGCATTGCAGACTCTGCAACCTGATGTGAGCCAACCCAAACAATAAGCACAGATACGCCATTCATTATCAACATCATAGCAGGCATCATAAACGTCATTGTTCGGTTTACAAACAAGTCTGTTTTAGCCAAATCCCTGTTTGCCTTGCTAAAACGTTTTTTCTCAAACTCGTCGGTACCGAAAGCACGAATGACCATAAGGCCGTTAAGTGTTTCTCTTGCAACCAGATTAAGCCTGTCGATAAACTTCTGCATAGCCTTAAATTTTGGTATAACAAGGGAGAATATTGTAGCAATCAGCCCAACAAGCACAATACACGCCAGCGCTATAATCCAGCCCATTGAAGTGGATTTATTAAGCGCCATAACAATCCCTCCGATACCCATAATCGGAGCGTAACAAAGCATTCTTATGCCAATAGCCAAAAACATCCGAATTTGGGTTGTATCGTTTGTTGTACGGGTTATGAGGGATGCCGTTGAGAAACGGTCAAACTCGGCGCTGCCAAAGTTTTCAACCTTCTTAAATATATCGTTTCGTAGATCCCTAGCAAGCCCCGAAGCTATTTTTGATGATAAAAAGCTCACAAGAATAGTCGCAATACCGCTGACAAGGGCGATTAGCAGCATTAAAAGCCCAACCTTTAGTATAAAAGAACTTTGATATGCGCCCATATCAACCCCCAGCTCCTTATAGAAAACTGAAGCAAACAAAGTCCCGCCTTGAATAAGTATAACGCCGTCAAGGGCCAAAGCCTGTTCCTTTGCCGACTGAAAGGCCTCTGCCGGCAACATTTTAAGCATAGGCTCTGCCTTATATAACTGGCTTATGTCTATATCGGATGAGCTCATAGAGCCAGATTCCGGATTTCTGCCCACAGAATCCATGGACTTCATTATGTTAATTAGAGTCCATGCGCCGCTGCCAAAAGCGTTTTCAAGAGCGGCTGCTGTCTCTTTATCATTAGCCGCCTCAAAGTTTAAAACATAAAGCTGATTAGCCTTTGGATATTGCTTTGAATATGGCTTACCGTTTTTGTCCATATCCTCCGAAGTCTTTAACGTATAGCTTTTATCTAAAACAGCTCTTTCAGCCTCAGACATAAACAACCCCATAAATTCAAAACCTTCTTTTGATATGGCCTCTGGAAAACCGTTTTCTATACCGTTTTGCTGTATACCTACGTTTACTATCCGCGCCATATAACTTGGCAGGTTCAGGTCACATGCAGCCTGAACAAACAGCAGCACAACCGCCAGCAAAAGAGACAATGCAAACGGCTTTAAGTATCTTTTTAACTTTATCAATTAGATAACCTCTTTTCAATTAATATAACTAATCTTTTAATAGTATTAGCATTACAACATGTTTTCCGACTTAATCTGCTCGGCAATCTCTGATATTTGCATAAAAAGCTTAACTGCGCTTTTAAAGTTTTCTTCACCTAATCTTCCGATAAGCTCATCCAAAAAAACATTGATTTGGTCAAAGCATTTTATTAGCGCCCTTTCGCCCTTGTCGGTTATGGAAATTGACACAAGGCGTCTGTCGGGTAAGCCGATTGCCCTGCTCACATAACCCTTGCTTTCAAGAGCACTTAAAGCCTGGGAAATAGCCGGTTTAGTAACACCCGCCGATGTTTTGACGTCAGAAACCGTAAGTGGTTCGTCTTTAGACTTGCTTCTTGAAATAATGAACATATGCCTTAGAAGCATTGATTCGCTATGGGAAAGACCGTCAATTTTAGGCATAACCTCCCCAAGCCTTTTAAAAAGGCGTAAAGACGCCACAAAATCTTCTTTAAGCTCTTTATGTTTTGTATACGGCAAACCCTTATAATATTCGCACATTTAATTCACCGCCTTAATATTTTCATATGTTAATAATTAAGTATATTAACTATTTTTCTTAATTTTGTCAATACTTTTTTTGTAATTAAATACTTAACAATATAGAGATACTTAACAATTGACATTACATTAAATTAGCTTTAAAATATAATAAATTGATTTTTTTAGGGTGTGTTCACATAAATGACAAAAAATATGTCAAGGGCGCACAACAACAACGGCGGAATAATCAGCCGCAAAAACACATGAAGCTTTATGTGAACACACCCTAAGCTCCGATAAGTCGTCATAAACCTTTCGGAGGCATGTAAATCCACCCCTTCAGCCTTTCAATTACCGGCCTCGCCGGACGTCACAGGCTACATACCCACAGTCGCTCTGTTAAACTATGTAATTTTATACTCGGAGGTGTTTGTCATTAAGCCCGATAATGACGCAAATAAAAACGAAAAAATATTGGGTAATACCCTAGATTACTATAACGAAGATATGTCACGTAAGGCGGTTGGAAAGCTTTTTGAAGATTCTGCCCAAAGCGCGCCGGAGCCTTCTAAAAGCCGTTTGCCAAAAGGGCCCATAATAAAAAGCTCGGTAGATGAAAGCGATATTCCCGATATGCCGGTGGATTTGTCCTTTGGGGGCAGTGATTATTATTCGGAAGAAAAACCTGCTGCGCCGGATAATGAGTCGCCTGTACCCGAGCCGAAAAGCTTTCTTAAAAAACCAGCTGACGACATACAATATGACCTTTCTATTTATCGTAAAAACCGCCGCCCTCCCGAAGAGAATATGGAGCCAACCGGCGAAAGAACGTTAAGGGAACGGCTTTTGGAAGATAAGTATTCGGAAAAGTATTCCCTTGAAAAAATTTTGGCTGATAGGGAAAGAGCAGAGGACGAACGTCCGCTTAGGCAAGGCCCTGTTATTCAGCGGCCGGTTATTCAAAGACCTATAACAAGCTCATTTGAAAAGGATTCAGTTAATATGCAAAGTCAGGCTGTGAAAAGGCCTGTCAGAAGCCAAGCGGGTGAAGAGGTTTTGCCACCCCCGGTTAGAAGACCTGCCCCAAGGCAATCCATGTACTTTGATGAGGTTGCTGAACCAAAAGCAGCCTCGCCTAAACCTTTATCCACCGACAGGCCTCCAAGGAAGCACTACGATTATTTTGACGAGGATAATAACAGCCTTAACGAGCCTGCTAAAGGTGGTTTTTGGGGTAATGCGCCTAAAAAACCCACGCCACCTATGGACAAGCCACCTGTTAAAAAGCCTGCTTCAAGACCCGTTCAGGCCTCTGCAAAAAACGTTGCTTCTGAGAAACCACATGCCAATGAGGAGCATCCCATTACTTACTCTAAAAAACCCGGTAACGCTTCCTTTGTAAAAAACACTGTTATTGGGGCATTTGTGGTTCTTTTAATAATACTAGGCTTTTTGATTTTTAAGCTGAACACCAACGACAGCTCTTTGGCAGAGGCTGAAAAATTAAAAACAGATTACGAAGCAAGCAAAACTGAGATTGAAAACCTCAAAACTGAAAACGGCAAGCTGACTGCTCAGATAAAAGAGCTTAACGATGAGCTTACCACTCTTAAAACCCCCAAGGAAGAAACCCCTGTTGAAGTCGAAGAAACCGAGGATTCTCCTGCTCCCGACGGAGTTACAACCTATACGGTTGAGCCG
>CAZEYG010000261.1:0-3813 GCA_964516575.1 uncultured Defluviitaleaceae bacterium | reverse complement strand
ATAGGCAATTTATCATAGTTTTGTGCGGTTATGGTTTTGTTCGTGTCATCAATATCGTAAAAGCAATCGCTGTTTTGGCTGTTATAATCCTCGAAAAACCACTTAACAACATCCCATAAATCGCTGTTTATGCGGCTAATTTCCGCTTCTATGTATTGTGGCGTGACTGTTGCTTTGTCGGCTATATCTTTTGTAAACGTGGTAAAAAGGGTATCTAAGCTGTTTTTCACAAGCTCCCTGTTTTCCGGCTCATGCGCCAGAAGATTTTGCTCAAAGGCATTGGCTATCTCGTCAGCGGGGCGCATTTGCGACAGCACCTGGTCAATGTCTGCTTCAAAATTGCCAAGCACGGTATCGGACAGGCCGAAAATGCCGTCAAACTGCAACGTGCGCTTATTGATTAACTCCAAATACCGCATATCTGCATCGTTTTCCTTGCCAAACAGATTGATAACAAGCACGTCGGAGTGCTGCCCTTGCCTATGGCAACGGCTTATTCGCTGTTCTAATTCAAGGGCGTTTGAGAGCAAATCATAGTTTACTACAACCGGGCAAAACTCAATGTCAAGCCCTTTTGTGACATTGCCGGTGGCGATAAGTATTTGCACAGCTTTATCGTTTCTAAATCGTTCTATAACAGAAAAATCACGGCTGTTACTGCCGCTAAAGGTTAAGTTCGTGTAGCCTTGTTCCGTGAGGATTAAAGATAAATGCTTCATGGTGGTCAGGTTATCCACAAAAACAATAGCTTTTTGCGCTGTTTTAAGCTGTCTTAAACGCATAAAACACTTCTTCAAGATGGATAAAAGCATTTTAGTTTTGCCGTTTATCGTCACAGATTTGGCAAGGGATTCTATTTCTTTAAGCGTCCTTAATTCATCTTGATATAATTCCGAATTCCGCTTTCCGAATTCCGAATTTAATAACTCGTTTATCGCCCCGCCAATGGTTTCGGCATACGCCTGTGCTGAAGATGACAGGATATGATTATGCTGTAAACTCATGTCCCGTGGGTCTATTTGCGGATAAGCAAGCTTAATTGGCCGCGCTATGTATTTTTGCAGCTTATCATAAAGCTGTTTTTCTTCCTTTGTAAATTCACAGCCGATTGTATACGGTATACGTTCCGTGAAATTCGCATAGCCAGCCACTTGGCTTTTCAGCGTCCTAAAACAAAAGCGTGACACCCACTCCGCAAGCTCCGGGTAGCGTTCCGGTCGGCGAAAGTAATATTTGTAAAAGGCATCCGGGTCTGTCGGCAGAATCGTTTCGTCAATGAAATAAATAAGGCCATAAATATCCATAATGCTCATTTCAATGGGCGTTGGTGTCAGCAGCATTTTGAAAGAGCCGTCCGTTTCCGCCTTTAAGGTGTTGGCGGTCTTGCTTTCGCCTGTGTGTGCTTTGTTAAGCCTGTGGGCTTCGTCAAATATAATCAAATCCCAGGTTTGAGCCTTGATGTAATCTGCTTTTTGAACGGCAAATTCATAGGTTGTAATCACTAAGCCGTCTTGAATAAATGGATTTTCTCCATCGGCGGCGTTAAAGGCTTCGCCTGTGTCCATCAGAGCAAATGGAATTGAAAAACTGCTTTCGATTTTCTGTATCCACTGCCCTATCATGTTTACAGGCAGAACTAAAAGCAATCTGTCCTTGCCCTCAAACCATTTTTGTGTGGCAACTAAAAGGGCTTCATAAGTTTTGCCGAGGGAGCACTCGTCCCCGCAAATTACTCCGTTTTGAAATGGGGAACGCAAGGCAAAACCCGCCGCCGCAATTTGATATGGATATATTTCAATATTTGAGGACGCAAAGGCTGGAATTAGTGCATTTCCGTCCGCATAACTTGCTAATGTCCTTGCTGTGTAGTATGCGTGAAAAGGTGTAGACTGCACGTTTTCACCGTCCTTTGTTCAATTCGTCTATTAATACCTTATCAATGCCCTGTTTCTCGCAAAAATCGGTAAGGAGCGCTCTGGCCATTTGATTGGGCACGGCTTTGTTGTTTTCCCAACGGTTTACCGTAGAAAACGCGACGTGGATTTTGGCGGCAAATTGGTCTTGTGTAAGCCCTGATTGTAATCGGATATTTTTTATCAGTTCAGCCGTTGTCAACTGCTATCACGTCCTTTGTCATATTATAGCAAACGCTATGACAATTTTGCAATGGTTTTATTACTGCTGTTTTATTACTGATGTGTCTAACACGGCGAGGGGGTTTTCAACTATTAGCAATCTCCAGCAACCGTTTTGAGATAATCTCCTTATCTATGCTTTCATTCGGTAACTTGCTCCATGCTTTGTCACACATTGAAAACGTACTATTAACAATGCTACTCTCGGCGTTAAAGCGAATAACATCACCAATACCGACGGCATATAACTTGTTTTTACAGCGAAAACAGTAGCTGGGTGATGGTAACGGCTCTGAATAATTTACAAATGCAATAGCGTAATTTTCGTGAGTCAAAATAAAATCTGCCGTTCTTCTTAGGTGTTCTCTATATTGCACGTTGGTTATGTATATCTCTCTGCCTAAAATGCTAGTGGCTTCGTGAAAAAGCATCTTGTCAAATTGGACAGAACTGCTTAACTGCGAATAATATAATAAGTGCCGATAAACTGACTTGGATTCTAAAGCGCTTTTCAAAATAGCAGAGAATGTTTTCATCGCATTACTTTTAAGTTCACCATACACATCATTATCTTTTAATATTTGCAATATCATATCCTCTCCCAATGTTATAATGCTTGGTCTTGTAGAAGCAAGATAACAATGCTCGTCATACGATTCGTATTTTATTATGCGTTGCAGTAATTCAATGCGTTCCTTTTGATTCTTTGGAACGAATGTTACTTCACACTCGGAAATCAAGTTGTTCAGATATTCATAGCCTTGACTAACAGTGAATTTATCTTTGAAAACACTAGTGTATACTTGTTTACCGTGGTTGTATCCGAATAAAGCCATACCACCCTTTAATCCATACACAGTTGGCAGAAGATTGATGTTTTTAACAGAATTAAAGTTGAACTCATGGTAATTGGGGAAGACATACAAGGGCCTCATCAAGTTAAGAAAAACCGAGAGCGTTTCCGACATGCTCGATGAGCAGTCTAATATAAATGAAATGTCCCATTTCAATTCAAGTAGTTTTTTTATTCGCCCATACCATTCACGAAAGAATTTTTCATCATATAAACACCAGCTAAAAGTCTGCCTGTCAAAAAAGATTAATTTGCTAGGCTTTTCTTTATTTTCAGCTTCGGTAAGTAGCATATTCATAGCGCATCTTCGCCCGTCTATTCCAGCGTAAATTCCTGTCATTGTCGAATACAGACTACCCTTCATCTGCGAAAGCATGTTTTGAGCATCCATAGGAACAACAGAATTGGTCAGAAATTTTTCCATGCTGTTTTTCAAATAGTCCTTAGTGCGGTAAGGAACTTCGCCATATAGACTTGAAAAAAGATTCTCCAAGATGTTGCGTTTATAAATATTATTTTGAACGAGGAAGTAATCAACTACTTTGTCAAAATAATCAGACTTTACGGAAAAATGCCTGTCATCCGCTTTCCATTTGCAGATTGTCGTTCTATCAACATAGAGTTTTTCGGCCATATCTTTTATAGACACGCCTAATAAATCAATCATAAATCCGATTGGAGTTAAAATCTTACCTCTCATTTTAGTATCCCCCTCTTATGTGAATGTGGCAATTTTACTCATTGTATCATATGAAAAACGCAAAAAAAGTAGAAGTGTGTAGGTTAAAAATCCTTTTCTTATCGACATTCATCAAAATTACTGTC